>JBGCDF010000466.1:0-22243 GCA_045105095.1 Crocinitomicaceae bacterium
AAAATAACATAGCTACGAAAATACTAGAATCGTCAAAAAGGGCTTTCATTAACATTCGTTAACATTTGTCAAAACCTCTGAACTTATCTATATATGAGGGCTTCAATCAATTTCCTTCTTAAAATTCTGGTTCGACTTTTGTCCCTTCGGGTTCACATAAGACAAGGTTCAACGAAAGTTGGACCTTTTTTTATTTAAAAAGG
The DNA here is from genome assembly GCA_045105095.1 of Crocinitomicaceae bacterium. Lineage (GTDB taxonomy): Bacteria > Bacteroidota > Bacteroidia > Flavobacteriales_D > Crocinitomicaceae > UBA4466. The sequence continues at coordinate 204 of JBGCDF010000466.1, forward strand.
TTGATGAGAATCAATTCGAAAATCACTCATAATTTAGAGAATAGTGGATGAAAAATATTCGCTTACAACAAAGCCCTTACTGCTTAATCTATAGCAATAAGGGCTTTTCTTAATAACTATTGAGATAAATTATTGATACGAAATGTTATTCATCGTTACTTGAATAACGCCGTAATTCACGTTGTAAAATGTATTATCGCCTGTGTTTATTTCGTAAAAATCTCCAGCAGCCAGATCTTGAACGTAACCTTGATAATCTCTGATTGAACCATTTACATTCTGATTAATATAATAATCAAACGTAACCGTATTTGAAGTTATGTTTTCGAACCGAATAATATTCTCCGTATAACCGTTTAAAACTAGATACCCATTATCACAATCTGCAAATCTGTTCTGAGTTAATTTCAACAATGAGAATACTTGTCCCTGGTAAGGAGAACCTGGTGTATTATCGAAACAATTGATGTTCTCCTCAGCTAGAACATCGAAGAAAATCTGAGTTTGTCCACTCGTACATTCGTTTCCCGGAGGAGTCGGCGTGGAAGCGGTAGAATCATATACGCACGATCCGTCATTCTGTTCAGCGCTATAATCATAATTATTAGCAGTGGGGTCAGTACAGCCTTGTTTTTTACAAGAGGTTGCAATCAAAAGAATAAAAACTGAAAATGGCGTTAAAAACTTGATGAAATTCATAGTGTTTGATTTTGGTTATACAGTAAAAATGTTTTACTGAAAACAAATTTCTTGAAAATAGAAACACGTTAAATACTTAGAAATGAGTAAATTTCGATCTCAGAACGTTTAGCCATTTAACAAATGACACCTGTTGGTTGGGCATTTTTAACTTAAGGAATTCTCTAAAATCTATTAGGCAAGTAACAACTAAAAAGAAATCTCAGGGACGAACAAGAACAATACCGTAGGCTCTTGTAGACATCAAACAAACTATACGTTCCCATATTCATAGACATCTGTGTTATTTTCACTATCAAAACTCTAGTTCGATTTTCGTTTTGGGTCGACTGACAAATCCTTAAACTAAACTCCATTATTTAGACCTGTATACCCCAACCTAAATTGTGTGAATTCAACCTCATTAGAAGTATAAATCCTATTATGTTTACTCATAAACTATACTAGTATGAAGTCATTTGGAGTCCTTTTATTCGTCTTCCTGATCCATTTATCGTCTACTGCGCAATGGATCCAATCTCCCACACTACCCAATGTAAATCGATACGATGACATAGTTTTTGTTGATGACAATGAAGGATGGACAGTCAACAGCGAAGGGCAAATATTTCATACGACAGATCAAGGAAATACCTGGACGGAACAAATAAATACGGGTAAATACCTGCGCAGCATAGAGTTCGTAGATGCAAACGTTGGTTATTGCGGTTCTCTAGAATCATCTTTCTACAAGACTACCGATGGCGGTCAAACTTGGACAGATATAGCAGGCGCAATCTCCCCTTCAATTCAAGGAATCTGTGGAATTTCAGCACCTGACGCGAATACGGTGTACGGGTGCGGCATTTGGTCTTCCCCTGCTTACATTGTCAAATCCGTTGACGGAGGAAATACATGGTCCTATATTGATATGTCAACTTATGCAACGGCCTTAGTAGACGTAGAGTTCATTAGTCCAACTGAAGGATTTGTGGTAGGTACTGCAAACCCTGCAAGCGATGGTGGAATCATTTTGCATACAACAGATGGCGGTGTAACATGGACGACAAAATTTCAAACAAATGTCTCTTTGGACTACGTTTGGAAAATTCAATCTCCTGACGGTCAAAACTTCTTTGCATCCATTGATGCTGTTCCCGTGACAAATGATATGCGCCTTCTAAAATCAACAGATGGCGGAAATACGTGGACCATGACCACCGTTCTAACCAATTATGTCTACACACAGATGGTGGGCTTCATCAATCCAATGCACGGATGGATCGGTGCGGGAAGCATTCTATATGAAACTTTAGATGGAGGTATTACTTGGAACCTGTCGTTTGCAGTTTCTTCGGCCAATCGTTTTTTTAAACTCAACGAGACTACCGCTTTTATGAGCGGATCGACAGTCGCAAAATACACCGACGCCTCTGCTGGACTCAATGAGTCGATACCGTACAATGAAGTGCATTCCTTGGAAGTTTCTCCGAATCCAACCAATGATGAAGTGCATATCGACCTGCAGATTAATTCAACAACTACAGCGCAGCTATTGCTCATCAACTCAGAGGGGAAAATCGTTAACACCTTCTTAGATGTCAACGATGACCCGAATCACTATTCGTTCGATTATTCATTGGGCAATTATGCCGCCCAGAATTTCTATTTAATTTTGAAAACGAACGAAGGAATTCTTCACAGAACCATTGTTCGAAAATAGTTATTCTAGATTCACTTGTTCGCTCATTAAAAAGGGGCAACGTCAAAAGTTGGGGAGGAATGCACTGCTGTAGATTTAGCACTCCTACATTTTTTCTTTTTTCAACACAGAGGACACAACTTGATCCGATAGTTATCGGATTCAAGACACAACGCTTTGTGCCGCGCAGCGGTTTGTGACACTTGTGGCAGTGCTGAGGCAATGGGCGGAACAAAAGTGTTGTTGAAAAAGTAAATTTATGCTTAATCCCCAAGTTTTGAACTTGATCTAATAAAAAAGCGCCAAGATACATTCGCCCATGATCAGTCGATAAAATGTTAACTTTAATTGACTTAAATCGAAGTAATTGCCCGAAAGTTCAAAGGACATACAAAAGCGCATCAAATTTCTCTTCCTCATTGACGGTATTGGAGCACTTCTCTCTGCCTTTTTGCTTGGAGTCATTTTAGTGATCCTACAGCCTCTTTTTGGAATCCCAATCTCTACCCTATATTTTTTAGCTGCCCTGCCCTGCGTATTTGCCGCATATGATTTCTACTGTTACTTCGGAGTGAAAAGTAAATTGGGACAATCTCTAAAGTTGATTGCTATTGTAAATCTTCTGTATTGCCTCTTGTCTTTGGGTTTCGCATTTTATCATGCTGAGCTGATGACTGTTTTGGGTTGGGTATACATTGTTGGAGAAATCTTGATCGTCGCGACTTTGGCTTTTGTAGAGTTGAAGGTTGGAAGTCAGGAGAACGATTAACGCGTGTCAATCACACGGAAGCGATTCTTCAATTTCAATATGGGTCGTTCGAATAGTTCATAGCTCGCAATGGGTATCAGAATAGAAAAGATCAATACCAAAGTAAAATACACCCAAATGCTTCGAATGTCAAATCGCCACATGATTTGTTTGATGATCAGCAACAATACGATGTTCCCGTACATATAAATTCCATAGGATACTTTTCCGAAGTAATGAAGGATACTGTTTGACTTGAGTCGATGCTTGTAGGTAGAATTGAAATTGTAATCCAGAAACAAGACCAAGATTATCCCCATGTAAAAGTACTTCTTGAACCCTGCTTCTAGAAGAGACTCCCAAGATGAAATAGGGTACAAAGCCAATGAAACGAGCAAAGTAGCAAGCAAAGTAATCCGTGCGTATTTAGGCAATTTGAAATCAAATTTCTGTTTAGAATAGAAGTATCCAGCGATGGCTCCGATTACGATCACGTCCATTCTACTGAGCGTGTTTAGGTAGATTTGAAACCACGAATGATCCAAGTATTCGACAGCGTAACAGCGAAAACCTATACTCACGGCAATCAGAGCGATGAATACTCGTAGTAAATATTTGAACGGAATAAACGCAATAACTAAGGGCCAAACAAAGTAAAAATGCTCCTCAATACAAATGGACCAGAAATGATGAAAAGGGTAATCCCATGATTGCGTGGCAATGGTATCAAAGTTTCCTAAAAAGAAGAGATTGGGAAGATAATTTGGATCTGGTGATTGGGTAAGAATCACTAATACTGGAGCAACTAGTACAATGGCGAAATAGACTGGCCACAAACGCAAAATTCTTCGAACGATGAACTTCTTGATGGCAATGGTGCCAAACCGTTTTTTCTCTTCGAGCAGTAGATACGTAATGAGAAACCCACTAATTAGAAAGAAAACATCTACGCCGATACCGAGATTCTTCATGAACTGATCAGCATAAGCATTATTCGATACGAAATCCAACTGGCTGGAAATATCCGCATCGAACCAACCGATGGATTCGTAACTGTGCAGAAACACAATCATAATGGCCGCGACGAATCGAAGTACATCTAAATGTTCGAAGTAAACCTTTCCTGTCTCTTTTTTCATCTGCTGATTATCGATCGCGTTAGGCTAAAACTATAAAATTAAGTGAGAACGATTAAGGAGTGAGTGTGAAGTGGAATGAAAACAATTCTTCATAAATTTGTGATATGGCAATCGATCCAATTGTAAATAGAGCGCAGAAGCACCTACGTCGAGATGTATGGAAAGCGTGGGAAGCTTACTCATTGATTGAGAGTGGAGATAAGGTAATGGTGTGCCTTTCGGGCGGAAAGGACAGCTACACTCTGCTCGATATCCTGTTACATTATCAAAAGCAATCGGACATCAGTTTTGAGATTGTTGCGGTCAATTTAGATCAAAAACAGCCAGGATTTCCCGAAGAAGTCCTTCCGACATATCTGACAGAACTTGGGGTGGAGTTCAAAATTGTGGAAAAGGATACGTACAGTATCGTAATGGAGAAGATCAAGCCTGGACAAACGATGTGCAGCCTCTGCTCCCGCTTGCGCAGAGGAAATCTGTACACTATTGCTGATGAAATTGGCGCCACGAAAATTGCATTGGGACATCACCGAGACGACATCATCGAGACCTTCTTCATGAACTTATTCAACGGATCTAAATTGGAGGCTATGCCTGCGAAATATGTGACGGACGATAAACGACATGTGGTGATTCGACCTCTTGCCTTTTGTAAGGAAAATGAAATCGAGATTTACGCCGAAGCACAACAATTTCCTATCATTCCATGTACGCTTTGCGGTTCTCAAGAAAACATGATGCGGAAAAAAGTGAAGAAAATGATCAAAGAATGGGACGCAGAATTCCCTGGAAGGTCGACCTCAATTTTCAATGCTTTGAGAAATGTTGAGCCCTCTCATTTATTGGACAGTAAGTTGTTTGATTTTGAATCAATCAGAAATTCAGAGCTGGCTTAAGCAAGCACGATTTCGTCGGGTAAATTACCTTTTCACCATTTTCTCGAAAACCCAAGCCGGACCAATCAACAAGAACTGTAAATCTTTCAAAAAGGAAGGTTTTTTACCTTCGACGTGATGACCGTAAAACTGTCCAATCCAAGCCAAAGCGAAAATGACGATTGACGCCATCAATAAATCAACCACTTGAGATAAGAAGTAATTTCCAACAATGCATACAGCAGAGAAAACAAACATTCGAATTGAAAGACGGAATGAAAGACTGGTGTAAAAAATCATCGGGAGGACCAATCCAATAATTGCCCAATTCACGAACAAAAGTGAGTCGCTTCCGAGTAGATTAACTAAGAACCCATTAGGTATGCTCATAAATAATCCGACGATGCTAAAAAAGATCAACGGAACACAAATAAAATGGATGTTCTGATTTAGTTTATTTTGATGGCTCTCGGCATACTCCGAATACCATTGCTGAACAGTTTTCATAGTAATAACATGGTTGATTCCCTTGCAAGGAATACGAGGTAAGTGAGTTAAAGATAAAACAATTTGAAAATTATCAAACATTTAGTGCGAACATCATCCCTTTTTCTTGATAGATTCCGCATTATCCATTATATTATGCACACATACAAAAATTGACAAACTCTATCTAAACAATGCCCCAATCTTTCCGAATTCTCGCAACTACTGCTTTTATCTTCTTTTTCCATTTTTTTACTTTCTCTCAAGTTGATCCGAACAATATTGAAATCGTGCGCGATAAATGGGGAGTTCCTCATATTTATGGAAAAACCGATCAAGAAACAGCCTACGGACTTGCATGGGCGAATTCAGAAGATAATTTCAAAACCATTCAGGAGGTATTCCTTCCTGCCGTCAATAAACTCGCTTCACACAATGGAAAAGAAGGAGCAACATTCGACTACATCGTGCAGGCACTTGGATGCAGAGAAACGGCACAGGCTCAATTCAAATCCCTTTCCCCAGAAGTCGTTAAAGTGATTGAAGGATACATTGCAGGAATCAATGCCTATGCAGCAGCACATCCTGAAGAAGTCTTGATCGAAGAGGCTTTCCCCATGACGATGATGGATTATCTGACGGGATACAACATGGTGATCCATTTCTTCTCAGATTCTGGTAAAATTCTTCAAGACTTAATTGGAGATGACATCCAATATGCGGACAGTCTATTCGAAGAAAATGTATCTGATAGAACCATTGGCTCAAATGCCTTTATGATTCGTAGGGAAAAAACCGAGGACAACAAAACGTATTTGAATGTCAACACGCATCAACCTTTGGACGGCCCATTCTCATGGTACGAAGCGCACGTAGTGAGCGATGAAGGCTGGAACATGCTCGGCTCACTATTTCCAGGATCGCCATTTCCACTTATCGGCACGAATGAAAATCTGGGATGGACGCACACCTACAACTATCCAGACCTTATCGATGTATATCAACTCGAAATGCATCCAAAGAAGAAGCACATGTACAAGTTTGATGGAGAGTGGATGTCTTTGAAAACGTCTAAAGCTAAGCTGAAAGTGAAAGTCTTTCTTGGGATGAAGCTGACAGTCAAAAGAGACTTATACTGGAGTGTTCATGGTCCGGTCATAAAAAATAAGTCGGGGTACTTTGCTTTCCATTCGAATGCATTAGAGAATATTTCATCCATTGATCAATGGTATCACATGAATAAGGCGAGTAATCTGGAAGAATTCAAAGACGCGCTAAAGATGTGCGGTCTCCCCCGATTTAATGTAGCCTATGCAGATCGCATGGACAACATTCTTTATTTGAGCGGAGGAAGAATTCCCATTCGGGAAGGTGATTTCGACTGGGAAGCAGTACTCCCAGGAAACACTTCAGCTGCACTTACGCACGGCTATCACTCCATGGAAGACTTACCACAATTAGTGAATCCTCCTCATGGGTATCTTTTCAATACGAACAATACGCCATTCAATGCAACACACGCTGATGATAATCTGAACGAAGATGACTATGACCCTACGCTTGGTTTCAGGGAAGAAGAAAACAATCGTAGCGCGCGTTTCATGGAGTTGATTGAGCAATACCCAACGATCGACTATGACGAATTCAAGCGAATTAAGTACGATCAGGAATATCCAGATTCACTGCTTTGTCCATTTCAACTCAATCAGGTTTTCGATATTGACGCAAGCAAATACCCGCACATCAAAGACTTGATCACGATTATTCAAGGATGGGACCGTAAAGCAAACATTGAGAACACGGCAGCCGCTCAATGGAGCATCCTTTTCCAAAACTTGGTCAAGAGAACAAAAAAAGAAGGTTTGTACCATGCTGAATCGCTTCCAGAAGAACTGATTATTGAGGAAATCGAAGCAACACAGAAGTTTTTAATGAAGCATTTCAAACGTATTGATATTACGCTGGCAGATCACCAAATTCATCATCGGGGAGATGTTGAGAAACCGATTTCTGGTCTGCTCGATATGATTGCTGCGACAAACACAGCTCCCTATGACAAAGGACGTGTGAAAGCCATTGGCGGTGATTCCTACATTATGTTGGTTCGATATAGTGAGGAGGATGTGGAAATTGAAACGGTTCTGCCTTTTGGAGAGTCAAGTCGTCCAGAAAGCCCTCACTTCACGGATCAAATGGACATGTATTTGCAACACGAATTGAAAACAATGACATTGGATAAGCAGAAAGTATATGAGCAAGCTGTGAAAGTATACCATCCACAATAAGCGATTTGACGCAGGCATGACTAACTCCTGAGTCTTCATTTTTTACAACTGCTTCTTTTTTGATTGAGGTGTTTTATACTCGAGATGTAAGACTTGACCGCTCACGCGTCTAATCAAGGACTATTTAACCTCTATCTTTCAATTGATGAATGAAACTATCCGAACAATAACTGAAAAAGATCTACCAGCTGTGAAGGCCGTTTTGGACTCTAGTGAACTCTTTCCGTCTGAAATGCTCGACGACATGATTGCTGATTTCTTCAATAATAAAAACAGCACCGATTTTTGGTTCACCGCAATCAAGGACGGAACTCCTATTTCACTGGGATACTGCGCTCCCGAACAAATGACAGAAGGAACATTCAATCTGTATGCTATTGCTGTTGATAAACAACATCAAGGGACAGGGATTGGAAGTGAAATGATGGGGTATATCGAGAACCACTTAAGAGAGAACGACGCGCGTATTTTATTGGTTGAAACATCGGGAACGGCTGATTTCGAATTGTCTAGAAAGTTCTATCAGAAAATTGGCTATAAACAACAAGCAATTATCCCCAAATTCTATGCAAAAGGCGACGATAAAGTCGTATTTTGGAAGAAGTTAATTGAAAAATGATCGAATCTCCTTTACACACATCCCGTTTACAGCTCCAATTAATTTCTCATTCCGACCTGGAGTTTATCCACGATCTGCTCACTCAGAAAGAAACAGATCAATACAATGCCTTGGGAATTCCTGAATCCCTAGAAGAGACGATCGCCACCATCGTGCCCTGGATTCATGACAATCAGGAAGTGATCGTTTTTAATCGAACGTGGATTGTCGAGGATACTACCAACAACGAAAAAGTAGGATTGATTGGATTAAAGCTTTCGCGCGACAAATACCGGCGCGGTGAAGTTTGGTGTAAATGTCACCCGCGTTATTGGAACAAAGGATATGCAACAGAAGCGCTAAATGGCGTCCTCGACTTTGGTTTCGATGAATGTAATTTACACCGAATTCAAGCAGGATGTGCGGTTGAGAATAAGGCATCTATCCGAGTGTTGGAAAAAGTAGGAATGATCAAAGAAGGGCGTGGTCGAAAAATCCTTCCGCTGGAATCTGGCTGGGCGGATAATTTTGAATTTTCTATTTTGGAAACTGATCAACGAAATAAGTACGTTTAATTGAACGAAATCAATGCAAGAAACTCCCGAACATATCATTCTTGAAACGTTTGAAACACAGAAGGCTTACTACGCAAGTCATCAAACGAAATCGATTCCTTTTCGCATTCAACAATTGAAGAAGTTGAAGAAGTCCATCAAAGACAACGAAAAGAAGATTGAAGAGGCCCTATGGAAAGACCTGCACAAATCTCCTGAAGAGGCGTACGTGACAGAAATCAATATCGTACTAGGTGAAATTGACAATCACATTCTCAATTTGAAGCGATGGGCAAAAGCAAAGCGCGTAAGTACGCCACTGCATTTACGCCCTTCTCGTTCAAAAATCATATATGAGCCTCTGGGAATAGCATTACTCATCGCCCCATGGAATTATCCATTTCAACTAATGATGAATACCTTGGTTGGTGCTATTTCCGCGGGTTGCTGTAGTGTGATGAAACCATCACCAGACGCACAGAATATTGCGAAGTTGATGGAAGAAATGATCTCTACCACTTTTGATCCTAAGTATATTTGCATGCTTCAGGGAGGTAAGGACACCAATACCCTTCTGCTCGCCCAAAAATTCGATGTGATTTTCTTTACGGGAAGCTCAAGAGTTGGGAAAATCATCATGAAAGCTGCAGCAGAACACCTCTCTCATGTGATACTTGAACTTGGCGGAAAAAGTCCATGCATTGTGGATAGAGACGCCAATTTGGATGTCGCTGCCCGACGCATTGCATGGGGAAAGCTGGTCAATTCTGGTCAAACGTGCATCGCTCCAGACTACCTCTTTGCACATGCCTCAATTAAAGATAAATTGCTCACCAAAATCGCAGAGGAAATCGAAAAAATGTACGGTAAAAACCCGCAGGAAAGTCGATTCTATCCGCGAATAATAAACACCAGAGCTCACCAACGTTTACAGGGACTACTCAAACAAGGAAACATTCGCACTGGAGGAACATTCGACGAGGACGATCTATACATTGCTCCGACGATTATCGATGATGTTCAGGAAGATTTTGATGTTATGCAGGAGGAGATTTTTGGACCAATCCTTCCAGTACTCTCTTATCAAAACATTGAAGAAGTAATCGACTACGTAAATAGGAACGAAAAACCTCTCGCATTTTACTATTTCGGAAAAAATGCTGGAGCCAAAGAAGTTCTCTACAAAACAACTTCTGGAGGAGGGTGCATTAATGATTTATTGCTACAAATTGCCAATCATCACTTACCATTTGGTGGTGTGGGAAACAGTGGAATTGGAAAGTATCATGGCCATGAGAGCTTCTTCGCTTTCACCAATCGAAGAGCGATCGTTTCAACTCCGACTTGGATTGATTTAAGGTTCAGATTTGTTCCCTACAAATTCTTCAAATGGGTAAAGAAAATCCTCTAAGTTGATGGAGTATCGAATAACAAAACTAAAACGATGAAAATCCAACGATTAGCCCTTAAAATTTCGATCTCATTCCGAATTAATTGTTATTTTCATGTCCTGCTAAATGGAACAGGCAAAGAGGTTTTCAATCCACACACTCAAGTCTTTTCGAACAAAAACTACTTAATTGAAGCTTTTACCTAGATCTGAATGAAATTTTTAAATCAATCGCATAGTCGATCCATTTTAGCGCTAGCCTCATTACTCATGCTGTCCATCCATTCCTTCGGACAGATTGAAGAAGCTCCTTTGGTTGTAAATCAAGTGGAGGAAAGTAATGAGTTGTTGTACGTCCTAATTGTCGTACTCGCATTCGCACTGATCACGATCATTTATTTACTTCTACGCGTGCGAAGGATACACTCTCTGAACCAAGAAGTAATCAAACAAAAAGAAGAATTGATCGGAAGCAATGATCAATATCTCGAAATATTTGATTTCTCACTTGACTCAATTATCACAACTGATGCTGATAGCATAATAACCAGCCTCAACTCAGCTGCAGAAGAAATGCTGGGATACTCGTCAAAAGAACTAATTGGCCAAAATATCAAAATGGTTTATGCCTCCGAGGATGACATATTGAAGGTGATGGATAATTTGCGCCGATACGATCAGTTTTCAGGCGAAATTCTGAATAAAACGAGCGAAGGAAAAGTGATCATCACGAAACTTTCAGCTACTCAAATCAAAAATCGAGACGACGAAGTTCTCGGAACAATGGGAATCTCGCGTGATATCACTTCAGAGTCCATCCTGAAAAAAGAGTACAACAATTTGATCAATAATGTTTCCGACATTATTTACACTACTGACATCAACGGAAATTTCACCTACACCAATCGTCCGGTAGAATCAATTCTAGGATATTCATCGAATGAAATTTTGAACACTTCTTTCAAAGATCTCATCTATCAGGATGATCTGATGATGGTGTCCAATCACTTCGCTGAAGTCTTCAAAACAAAAAAGAAGGAATCGTACCTCGAATTTAAGGTAAAAACAAAGGACGGAAAATTCGTCTGGGTTGGACAACAGGTAAATACAAAGTTTGATAAGTCAGATAGTTCTAAAATTGAAGGATATTATGGTATCGTCCGAGTTATCGATGAACGCAAACGCGCTGAATTACGTCTTCAGGGAAGTGAAAAGAGGTACCGCGACTTGATCGACGATTCCTCAGATTTGATTCAAGTAATCAACGGAAACGGTAAGTTCGAATACGTCAACAAGGCCTGGAAAAACGCGCTGAAATATTCCGAAGAAGATCTTGCATCGCTTTCTATCTTTGAAATGATCCATCAAGAAAGCGTAGATCACTGCAATCAGCTATTCGAGGCTATTCGACGACATGAAGCTAAGGCACTGGAGGAAGAACGCATTTTTTACTCGCTTGTTTCAAAAGATCAAAAGAAGATTAGTGTAGAAGGGACGTTTAATGTAAAGTATGACGAAGATGGCAACGTCGAGTCCATCCAATCCTTCTTAAGAGACGTCACGCTGCAGAGGGAAGCTCAGGATCAACTGGAACAGAAAGAAAAAACACTAAGACAAATTACAGAAACGATTACTGATGTCTTTTACTTGTACAATATCTTGGAAGATAGATATGAGTATATCAGTCCGAACTGTGAAGAAACACTGGGAGCAAATCAACAATTCTTCTACGATGGAAGAAGCCATACATTAGAATTTGTTCATCCAGAGGACCTTTTTCTCTTGAACGAGTCCAAATCAAATGTAGACGACGGTTACTCTTACGATATCAATTTCCGAGTTCTGGACGAAGATAAAGTTAGGTGGATCAACGAAAAATCCTTTGCCATCCGTGATGAAGCGGGTAATGTTGTTGCAAATTCAGGAATATGCAGAGATGTTACTGAAATTCGAGAAGCAAACGAGACAATTCGTGCTCAAAATTTAGAGATCGGTTCAAGTATTCTCTATGCTAAGAGAATTCAGGAAGCAGTACTTCCGAGTAGGGATGAAATAAACAGTCTTTTACCCGATTCATTGGTACTTTTCAGACCAAAGGATGTTGTTAGCGGTGATTTCTACATTGTTGAAAAAATTCAATCAAACGAATTCAAGGATTTGGTAGTTTTTGTCGTCGGTGATTGCACTGGGCACGGGGTACCTGGAGCTGTTTTGAGTTTAATGTGTAATGTATTGGTGAGAGAATCTTTCAAACGTCATGATGTAAATTCTCCAGCTGAAGCATTGGATTATGTACGACGTCGATTAACAACGTTCTTCCAAACAACGGATGAACGAAGTATTCGAGATGGAATGGATATTGGCTTCTGCGCTATCGACTTTGAAAACGAAAAACTTCATTACTCTGGAGCGAATTGCAATTGTGCCATCATTCAAAACGGAGAACTGGAAATTCTCAGGGCAACCAGACAGCATGTAGGGTATGATGAAAATCCGAGGCCATTCGAAGATCATATTATCGATATTCACAAAGGAGACCGAATTTATTTCTACTCTGATGGCTTCTCGGATCAATTTGGAGGAGAACGCGGAAAGAAATTTGGTAAACCTCAACTTCATAGATTGTTAGAAAACAAGGACAATTTATCAATGAGCGACTTAGGCGAATTACTCAACAAAACATTGGATGAATGGCAAGGAGATAACAATCAAATAGATGACATTACTGTTCTAGGTGTTGAAGTTTAATCAAAAAAAAGACCTTTCATCGAACCATTTATGAAAAAACGTCTCATATTTCTCGCTTCATCCCTCTTTCCATCAACTTTTGCGCGCATCGCTTATGAGAAACTGACTCATCCACAAGTACACAAACTTCGAAAGCACGAACTTGTAACCTTGGATAAGGCAGTACAACGTGATCTAGATTATGCTGGATTCAGCATCAAAACCTATGCATGGAATGAAAGTGGTGCGAAAGAAGCATTGTTACTTGTTCATGGTTGGGAAGGACAGGCAGGGAATTTTTCAGATTTGGTAGAAGAACTCATCAAAGCTGATTACCGCGTTTATTCGTTTGATGGGCCCTCGCATGGTTTCAGTAGTAAAGGATCGACCAGTTTGTTTGAATTCATTGAGTTGGTCAATGAGTTGATTCAGAAATTCGAAGTGAAAAACCTGATTAGTCATTCTTTCGGTGGCGTAGCTACGACGTACGTACTATCAGCGAATCAGGGATTAAAGATCGATAAATACTTGCTCTTCACTACTCCTGATAAATTCTCCCAACGCATCGATTTCGTAGCGGAAAGCGTAGGAGTCTCTCCAAAGGTGAAGCAAAAACTGATCGATCGCCTCGAAAAAGAATTGGACATGCGCGTACCCGATTTGAATGTCAGTGAGTGGGTGAAATCTGTCAATGTTAAAGAAGCACTCATCTTACATGACAAAAATGATGGAGTTTTACCGATTGAGCAATCGGAGAATGTCCATCGAAATTGGAAGAATTCGAAATTTGAGACAGTAGAAGGAACAGGGCATTTTCGTATTTTACGTACAAAGTCTGTGTTGGATCGGGCTGTTGATTTTTTTGAACCCTAATCATTGCAATAGATTCAATGAGATTAGTACTTGTATTCTTTGGTCTCTTATTCACTTTTTCGGTGAACGCACTGTCAATGACCGTTTCTGTAATTGACGGTTGTAATTCATCATCAGTGCCAAACTGCTCCGTTATTATTCGTTCAAATGTCGGACGCTTTCTCGAGGAAAGGAAAACTGACTCACTCGGAAAGGTTGTTTTCTCCGATTTGACCTATGGATATCATACTATTGAAGCTGATAGTATTCCAGGAGATTTCTTTGGAGAAGTTCATCGATTCAAACTACAAAGAAGCACAAACATCACATTGACACTAGAACCCACACAAAATTTCAAACGATTGGAAAGAAGTAAATGGGCACTCTTGGATGAAAAATATGATAAAATCAATGAAGCGTTAGCATCAGACTCAACACTGAGCGCGGATCAGGAAATAACCGATACCCTGACATCAAACGCATCATTTCCCGGAGGGAAACAGAAAATGAATCAATTCCTTAGGGAAAAAGTGATCTATCCTGAAATTTGTCTTGAATTGGGTGAGCAAGGTATCGTCTATGTTGAGTGTATTATTCAACGAGATGGAACCCTCACTCATGTGAAAGTTATTCATGGTATAAGCAGAGGGCTGGACTTTGAAGCGACACGCTTATTGCGCTCAATGCCTAAATGGGAACCTCAAATCACCAAAGGAAAAGCGGTACGTGTAAAGTGTAGAATTCCTGTGATTTTCACTCTTCAATAAGACAAGGCATGACCGCAAGTCAAATAAGAAATAAGGGATATGCAGCTATTGTCAAGAACAATCAATCACATCAGGAAGTATTTGATGAACTCACCCAAACTAAAGGAGTAGATCGAGATCTCTTAGCGGAAGAACTGTCAAAAATCCCTTCAAGTGGAAAGCAAAAAAGTACAGCTTCGCTTCGCTACATCTTTGTTACGTGTTTAGCATTTATAGCCTTATTGAGACTTCTCGCAATCGTCATGGTTCAAATAGAAGGAAGAGTGGATCTACTTTTTCTAGTGTTCTTGTCGACCATTATTATAATTGTTCCTGTGCTAGGAACCTACGCGGCTCTATTTCATAAAAATCACCTCTACACTGGAACTGGCCTTTTGTTAATTGTTAGCTTGTTGCGAACGATTCAACACGGCGAATTACCCATGAAGCTAGAATCGCTTATTGTCATCATCCCATTTGCAACTTCCATTTTCCTCGCTTTCCACATTCAGAGTAAACTCAAAACAGCCTACAAAAAGACGATGACGGAAAGTTATACCGACGGAAAATTAGTCAAGAAAATAGACTATGTGTTTGAAGATACACGCGTGAATGAATCGAATCTGTTGGATTCAGAATTCTAATCGGAGTTTCGCACTTGTCAGTTTTTGACATTTTTCTATCTTCAACGCTTAAACCAAATCACTATTACCTTACATGCGTTTTTTCGAGCGTCCGTTTCTTTACATAACATCCCTTTTTGCTCTAGGATTGCTCCTTGGCGATTTTTTCGAATGGTCTGTTTGGACCACCCTTCCCCTTTTTCTTTTTATGATTTGGTCGATGGTCCGCATCGCGCGAAAAAAGTCCACCACTCCCCTCTTCTACGTGTTTACCATCGGGGGATTTATCTACGCAGGATTACTATCTATCAGAACGGAACGAACCACCAATTCTATCAGCGAATCTGGAGACTTTGTTCATTCTGTCATTGGTCAGGTTACAGAAATTGACAACTCCAAAAAGCTATGGACGCGCTGTGTTTTCACCATTCAAGGGGTGGTCGAGGAAGATGGGATTCGAGCTCACAACGAAGAACTCCTTTGCTATGTGAACTCCCCGAATTTAGAATTGTACGACAAATTATTCATCCGAAAAAAAATATACGGAATTGAAAACGATAATAATCCTGGCGAGTTCAACACCAAATCGTATTGGAACAACAAGGGAATTTACGCTTCCATCTTTCTGTCAATAGGTGACTACAAGGTCATTAATAAAATGCCTACACCTCTCTTCGAGCAATGGAGAAGCACCGCTAAAAAACTTTTCGAAGACATCTTTTCTTCTCATTTGAAGGGAGATGAATTGGCCATTGCATCCGCTTTGGTTCTTGGAGATAAATCATTACTTACAACAGATTTACGGGAAAGTTTTGGTGCAGCGGGTGCCATGCACGTATTGGCCGTATCAGGATTACATATCGGAATCATTCTGGAAATTCTACTTTTCCTCTTTGGAAGAATGCCAAAAATCTTCACAAAAAAACGCGCATTGATCCTGTCATTGTTGATTCTTTGGACATATGCTGCAATCATTGGATTTCCTCCTTCAGTGGTTCGAGCGGCGTTAATGTTCTCTTTTTTATCCGTTTCACGACTCACAAGCGACCGATCGGATTCTCTCAACACCTTATTCCTTTCCGCATTGGTCATGCTTTTGTATGATCCCTTATTGATTTACGATATTGGTTTTCAGTTGTCATACCTCGCAATGATCGGTATTCTAACTCTCCAAAAACCCATCGCCTCAATCATGTATGTTCGTAATAAATGGCTTCGAAAAATATGGGAGGGGACTACGGTTGGGATTGCCGCGCAATTATTCACATTTCCATTAACCCTTTACTATTTTAATCAGTTCCCGAATTATTTCCTACTGACCAATATTGGCATGATGATTTTTGCTGGAGTCGTTCTCAGTTTAGGACTTATTTTGATTTCTATGAATTGGATTACCGTTCTCGGAAAGTTCATCGCGGTAGCCTTTGGGTTCAGCATTGCTGCAATGCTATTCTTCGTTCGTTGGGTTGAAGGTTTACCTTATGCTCTTGCCAATGCCTTCGTTTTGGAATTCTGGATGGTTATAACCGCTTATGTCTTGTTAGCACTCCTGTTGATTTATCGAAAACATCAGACTGTTTCGAAAATTCTGATTGGGCTTGGAGTAGTGTTACTCGTGCTGATTCAATACGATCGGTATGAGAGAATGTCGAAGCAGGAAATCACGCTATTTAATTCTAGTTATGCAATTATTGCACTGCAAGACGGCCCACAAACAACCTTCTTTTACAGCTGTCCACCTGCGAGAATCGATAAGGTAAAGTATATCTGTAAGGGATACTTAAAGGCAAACGGCACCAAAGGAAAGTTCAGGCGTTTGAGGAAGGGCATAACCACTTTCAAATTCAACAATAATCGCATGACTTTTGACATGTCCGAACTTGGAATTTTAGTCACCCGATTCCCTGACAAAAAGCAATTTTATATCAGAACAACTCTCCGTGCTCCCTATCTTGAAAACATGAAGAACTTCACAATGAATTATCTGCCTGTTGCATCCGATGCCATTGGTTTGAAAGACGGCGCTTACTCAATGCCACTGATGGATTAAGTCACCTCACCGCCTCCAACAATCGAATAATCTTATCTCTATTGGGTTTCAAAATCGTTTCTGAGAACATGGAACCTTCATCAATTACTGTTCTATTCGTTCCTGAAAAATGAATGGCTGCTGGTTGTACTTCTTCTTTTAATTTGAGAATGTTGCTCACATTCACTCCTCCTCCTGTCATAATTTCAATGCGACCCTTGGCATGTTCATTCATTCGTTTAAGCAAGGGCATTCCCAACTCGACGTTTCTGGCCATTCCGGCAGAAAGCACACGTCTTACTCCTGCTTCAATCAATATGTCCAATGACTTATCGAATTCATAAGTATCGTCAAAAGCACGGTGAAATGTTACATCCATATCTCCAGCAACGGAAATGATATCGTGCAATGAATGCTGACAAATACGGTCGCTGGTCTCCAAAATTCCAACGACTACGCCATGCACTCCAAATTCCTTGCAATGTTCGACATCGTGTAATACCATGTCAATTTCTTCTTGCGTATATCGAAATCCACCCGATCGAGGGCGAATCAATACGTGCGTTTCAACACCTTTGGAAAGAGCATAATCAATAAACCCTGGCGATGGTGTCATTCCGCCTTGTTCGAGGTTTTGACATAACTCAATGCGATCAAACGCTAATTCTTTGGCTAAATCGACCGCTTCGATTGAAGCAGCACATAGTTCGAGTTTCATTTTCTATTTCTTTAATTTAGAGGTGATTTTACTTTTCTCTGAAAAGACTCATAATTATCACATAAATGGCATTGATATATCGTTATTTCGTTATTTCGTTATTTCAATCAACAATCACCTCATCAACAAACGTCCACGGTGTATTCCCGCCACCATCCATTGCCATCGGAATTACATCCATTGCCTGAATCATTACACGAACATAACGACCTCGTTTACTGATATTCATACTAAAATCACTTTGCTCTATTTTCTTCTTGAATTTCTTACGGAAACACCATTTTGATTTCTTCGAAACTTGAACAGTAACATTCTCAGGTAAATAAATCCAAGATCCATTCTGATCTAAAAAGCCTAGATTCACAGAGTTAATGTCTTTCACTTCTCCCAAATCCACAATAAACTCAACATACGAAGTATCAAATCCTAGCCATTGACTTCCTTTCCATGGAAGTTCTCCTCGAATTCCATCTACCAGGTTCAAACTTCCATTATTGTTGAATTTAGGATGGGGTTGAGTCACCATTTCGATGTCCGCACCAAGACAAGCATGCAATACGAACTCATGCATCAACGGTTTACCTCCTGATTCATCTAGAACGGAAGTTCGAATCAATTTGGAATTGCTTCCCAATTCTACTTTCTCAAAAAACAAGGTGTCAGTAACTCCCATTGCCTGTCCTCCACTCATAGAAAACCCTCCAAGTTCTTTTGTAGACACCGTGTAATGATAGTCGCTCTCTACCCCTTTGAAGTGTACATTAATTCCATTTTTCTTGCGTGAAATTTCTAATTTTGGATGGCGGACAGAACGCGCAAAATTGACATCGTATCGACTCAAATAATCCTCTTGATAGGTCAAGTAATCACTCAGGAAAACATCATAATCGGGTTTATCTTTGCACCAAACGGACTCCGCCAGAGCCAGCGCACGTGGATAGGTCATATACTCCAGATGCTCCATTGACGCGATGTATTCCGTCCAGAGATTCGCCTGTCCGCCAAGAATGAATCGCGCTTCTTCCTTTGTCAATTCCTTTGGAACAGGATTGAACTTATAGACTTTTTCGAGAGGCAAGTAACCTCCAATAGCCAATGGTTCTGAAGGATGTCCGCTTTGGTAATAATCAAAGTAACAATACGTTGTTGGTGTCATGACCACCTCGTGCTTTTGTCTTGCGGCTTCTATTCCGCCTTTTACACCACGCCAAGACATCACTGCTGCATTTGGAGAAAGCCCACCTTCCAAAATTTCATCCCAACCAATCAGCTTTTTGCCTTTACTTGTTAAAAATTCATCCATTTGACGAATAAAGTAGCTCTGCAATTCATGCTCATCTTTCAGATTGTTGTCGGCAATTACTTTTTGACAAACATCCGATTCTTTCCAACGTGTTTTCGGAGCTTCATCGCCTCCAATATGAATGTATTCCGAGGGGAACAATTCGACGACTTCTGCTAGCACATCTTTGAGAAAACCAATTGTTTCGTTATTTGCGCAGTAGATATCATCAAACACGCCCCATGTACCTGGAACACCTAATTGCTCGCCTGTACACGATAATTCAGGATAGGCAGCAAGCGCAGCTCTGCTATGCCCTGGAAGTTCAATTTCAGGAACGACCGTTATGAATCGATCGGCAGCATAGGCAATGACATCTCGAACCTGATCTTGTGTATAAAAGCCTCCGTATCGCTTCGTATCGAACTTTCTGGGGTTATCTGAATAATGTCCGATCATGGTGCTATCTCGAAACGCTCCTATCTCCGTTAATTTTGGATACTTCTTGATCTCAATTCGCCAGCCTTGATCATCGGTTAGGTGCCAATGAAAGATATTGAATTTGTATAAAGCCATGAGGTCAATAAAGCGCTTTACCTCATCAACAGTAAAAAAATGACGACTGACATCCAAGTGTAGTCCTCTCCATTTAAACGTAGGGTGATCTTCCAACTCGCACCCTTGCAAATACCAGCCTTTTTCATCTTTTCGAACGAGTTGCAACAAGGTATTGATCGCATAAAACTTACTCTCCTCGCTACCAACATACATCACTCTACTTTCCAGGTTGAGAGAAATATCGTATTCGTTGTAAGCTCCATGATCGGATAGTTTGAAGAGGATAAAGGGTTCTTTGGAATCGTTAATCAAGTCAATTCCTGTCTGTCGTTTAAGGTGAGATTTCAGGTAGTTCCAATTGGAAGCACTCATTTGATTCTGGCTCAATCGAAGTTCCTTATCTAACCTGATTTTAACATCAATCTGCTTATACTCTTGCGGATGTGGTACAATTGGGCATTGTGAAAAAGTCGATTCTACAAACGAGAAAGCTAGGAGGAATAATACCACGTATTTCATGTCCCTAAATTAACGAAAGGAACGGCGAATCTGAGACTTTCAGGCACAAAAAAACCGCCCCGTTAGCTATCGGGGCGGTTTCCAGACTTCGGTTCTATTTATCGATTGCTAAATCTTATTTAGTTATTAAGAATTTCAAACTTCCTCTTTCACCGTTTTGAGTAGCGTACAAGTAGTACATTCCTGCTTGTACATCTAACAGTTGAACTTCTTGTTCTTCAGAAGTCGTTGTTCCTGTTGATACCAATCGCCCTCGTTTGTCGAAGATTTCATAATCAGTTCCAACATCCAATCCAGAAATCATAAAGATTCCATCATTTGGATTCGGGAACAAGGATACACCTACTAGACCTACTTCGTTCAAGCTGTTTGTACATTCTTCAACGATTGCTAGAACCGTAGTTGTTCCAGTACAGCCATTTGCATCTGTATAGGTATAAGTAATGGTGTGAGATCCGATTCCGGCCGTAGACGGGAAGAATACTCCTCCAGAAACTCCATTACCAGTGAACGAACCTGAGCCTGGTGTTCCGACTAAAGTAATCGGGTCTGAACTCAAGCAGAGCGTATCGATTGTTGCTGGTTCAATAGTCACTGTAGGGAGTGGATTCACTGTCAGGTTTGTTGTCACCGTACTATCACAACCAGCAGCGTTTGATGTTAGATCCGTGTAGGTTCCTGACGTTGTATACGTACTTCCGAGAACCGTAAACGTCGATCCATCACAAATCTCAACATCCTGCGTAGAGCTTGATGCAGCATTTACCGTTACTGTCACTTGATCCGTATCCGTACAACCGTTAGTTGATCCCGTAACAGTATATGTAGTTGTAACTGTTGGTGAGACCGTAATTGATGCGTTTGTTCCAGCACCGTTATCCCACGTGTAAACAGTTGCTCCTGAGGCATCCAGTGGCGTTGATTCACCTTCACAAATTGTGGCTGTTCCAGTTGCAGTTACTGTTGGAGTTGGGTTCACTGTAACAGTTATTGGTGAAGACGTAGCTGAACATCCGTTTCCGTCTGTATAGATTACACCATACGCCCCAGAAGTCGTTACTACTAAGGTTGAACCAGTTGAGTTATCTGACCACGTGTTTCCAGTACCATACGATGAAGTCAATGTTACGCTTCCTCCAGAACAGAAAGTTGTTGCTCCACTTGAAGTAATTGTCGGTGTCGTTGGTGGCGTAGGATCGCTTAAAGCTTGAGAGAATGTGTTAGAAGTACATCCGTTCGTGCTTACGAATGAGACCGTGTACGTTCCTGCAGCCAAACCTGAAACAGTATATGGCAATGTCACTCCGTTCGCATTACCCGAAGCTGTTCCAGTCCAGGTAACATTTCCTGTACCTGTTCCCGTTACTTCAATTGACCCTGTTGCAGTTGCACATACATTCGGTGAGTTCACTGTCCCTGCCGCAATTAACGGACTAGGATTGACAATGATCGTTACTTGATCAGTATTTGTACATCCATTTGATGTACCCGTAACTGTATACGTCGTAGTTGTTGTTGGAGAAACAGTCGC
>JBGCDF010000467.1:0-2605 GCA_045105095.1 Crocinitomicaceae bacterium
TCACTATCTCTTTATTCTATCTTTTCATCATTCCGAATTTATATGGAAAGGTGAATCACAATCATCACTTGATTTGGTTTCCAGCAATCTTGGCGTTTAGTCCTTGTGCGGATCGCTTTTCATTGGATGCCTTTTTTTGTCGCTTAAAGAACAAGGTCGTTCACCATTCGTCGGCTCACTACACCTTGCCACTCGCCTTCATCTGGATATTGATTGGTCTGATTTATTTCTTCCCTGGATTTTGGAAACTATGGTCGCACGGGTTGGATTGGAGTTTGACCGACAATGTGCGGAACCACATGTACTACAAATGGTTCCAGCTAAGCGATTGGCAGACTCACTGGACACCTTTCTTCAGAATTGATCAATATCCGTTTTTCTATAAAGCGAGCGGCATCTTCACTATTATTTTTGAGCTGTCCTTTATCCCTTTGATTTTGAATAAATCGACACGGAAAGTAGGGATTCTCATAGGATTGCTGTTCCATATTGCGACCTATGCCTTCATGAATATTTTCTTTATTGTCTTGGTTTGGTCGTACCTATCATTCGTGAATTGGAACAGTATTTCTTTCTTAAAAGAGCGGGGAAATATGAGTTCGTTAAAGTATTCGGAATTCTATCACACCTTGGTGAAATGGATTGGAGGAGGGTTGATTGTTTCTTGCATTTTATTTGGATTTGGAAAATGGTACAGCTATCCGTTTACTGCTTATCCGACCTTCGACAATATGGTTGAGGAAGAACAGGAATACCTCATTTACTCTGCGAAAACAAGGAGTGGCAAGCATCTCAAACTCAACAATGATCTCCTCCGAAAAGAATTCAGTTCAGAACGCTATTGGGAAATGGAAAGTCGGATAATTACCGAATTGAAAGACAACAAACTACTTGACACGAATCTTTTGGAACACTTTATTGCTGTGCAGATTTCGGAACTAGATAGTTTGACGTCTGTAAGTGTTTCCATTGAAAGTCAATCCATTCTTCCAGAAAAGCGACTGTTAGTCAACAGGGAATCGATCTACTCGAAAGCGTATAACTCCTTTGATTTCTGAAAATCTAAGACTCACTAAGTCAGTAATTAGTAATCATTTTCGTAGCTTTACTTAACGAATAAACGCTACAAGAACACTAACTCTCACTCATGGCAGTAACCGTTAAACGAAATTACCTCGATTGGAAGCCCGTCAAGCATGTTGTTTTCCAACGTGATGAGCTGGCAGAACAGATTCATCAGACTGGTTTTTCCACTTTCGAAGGGCTTTCTTCAGAACAGCTCACTCAACTCAAGGAGTTATTTGATACTGAGCATTCATTCGATGTTAAGGAAGGCGGGATGTTTTACAGCATGTATTCGCGTGATAAAGAATACCGCAAGCGCGTTCACGAAACAATTGGAGACATCCTGAGACCTACTTTGGAACAACATTTCAAGGATTACAAAAATGTAGTGAATGCGTTCGTAGTAAAACTACCCGGAGAGAAAAGTGAATTTTATGTTCATCAGGATACTACGGCTCTGGACGAGTTCACATTTTCCCCGCTTAGTTTATGGATTCCACTTCACGATATCACACCCGATAATGGAGCTTTGGCGATCATTGAAAAGACACACTGGTTCTTCTCACCTTACCGAGGAGTTTCCTTCTCATTTCCTTTCAAACAGATCAATAACACCATCAAAAAATACTTGAAACCCGTTTACATGAAGGCGGGAGAGGTGATGTGCTTTGACAACCGCATTATCCACAATTCGATGGCCAATACGTCTGATCAACCTAGAATAGCCGTGATTTGTGGGATTTTCCCAAAAGAAGCGAACTTCCAAACCTGCTATCAAGCACCTCAAGAAGATTCGCCCATCGAGCTGTATAGTCATGATGATAATTACATGATGGATTATCCTCATTTCTTTTACAACTGCACAGACCGACCGCATTTTGGTGAAAAGGGAAAGATCGAACCAATAATTTTCCCGGAAATGTCGGCTGAAGAATTTGAAGAATTGTGCGACGTGAACGGGATCGAAGTAGCCAATGAATTAAATGGCGCGGAGGCAACAACCACCAATTGTCAGTTAATTGCTGAACCAGATGGTGTGAATCGATTCGAAGAGGCGGATGCTGAGGTGGCCGAATTAATTCAATCAAAAACTCCCAAGTCAAAGGGGTTCTTTAGTTTTCTAAAACGATCGTAATGAAACCAAAGGCGCTTTTTAAAAATCAAGAATTGCAGGATCAAATCAATGAAAAAGGATTTGTGACCTTACCTTTTATTGGTGATTCAGAACTGGAAGAATTGCGTTCTTTTTACAACGAAATCCACCCAGATGGTGCACCGGGAAAGATCGATGGGATTCACATGACAACTTGGTGTGAAGATTACGACTACAAGATGATGGTTGCGAATCGACTCAATGAAATTTATAAAAAGCCCTGTGAAGAAATCTTTGAAGATTACAGAACATTGAACAATGTGTTTATCGTCAAGGATACTGGTGAAACACCATTTAAGGTACACCAAGATTGGAATGTAATTAATAAAAAAGAAAACTTCGCCATCAATGTTTGTATTCCTGTACATGATATTACGATGAACGAAG
>JBGCDF010000468.1:0-5147 GCA_045105095.1 Crocinitomicaceae bacterium
TCTCCAACCACCATTGAATCCACAGAAGATGCTACGGAAAGTTGGTGTCGCACGGCGTCCACTCCCTCGAAAATTTCAGCACTTTGAACAAGGTTGATTCTGTTTTCTTCTGAAATAGATGGATAAATGGACTGGATGAAACGGTCTACAAAATCGCTATCAAAGCTTTGCTCAGTGACAAGCGCAAACTCGATTCTGTTGCACGTCGTCAAATACATCAACTCGGAAAGTCCGAAAGCTGATTTCGCCGCACTAAGGAGTTCCTCTTGATTTTCAGGTTCAATGTGTAATTGACCGATCTCAGAAACCGCTAGATTCTTGTGCGTAAAAGCAATGATATGTATGGCGTTTAAGCCGTTTTTAGTTACCACTAATACAAAGATGCGTTGTAAGTAGGCTTTTTTTGTCATACAAGTGTCACAAACAGGTATTTAGAATCGGTCTAAATTAGCCTACAGGTCCAATAATTTGGGCGATTCAACCTTATTCGATCCGTAACTGATTCAAAATCAAGAATTGGACTTCCTTGCACGATTTTCTCACCCAAAAATGTATCTTTACCTGCGTTCAGTATGATTACCAAGAATCACCATGAAAACCATCGAATTTGAATCAGCCCAAAATGTGAAAGTCGAGTACGAACTCGCTTCCGTTGGTCAACGCACCGTTGCGGCGATGTTGGACGTGATTGCCTTTTTCATTTATTTCTTGATTTTCTCGCTCATTTTAGGATTATCCAGTCCGTTTGGAGGAGATGCTGAGGGGATAGGGAAAACGGCGTTTGTTTTTCTATTGTTGATTAAGATTCCATGGATTTTTTACAATCCCTTGATTGAATATTTGACGCACGGACAAAGTCTTGGGAAGTACATCATGGGAATTCGCGTGGTGACCATTTCGGGTGAGCGTCCAGGATTGAGAGAAGTATTTACTCGTTGGATTTTCAAAGGAGATTTTATCTGGATCAGTGCTGATCCATTCACCGTGTTAATTTGGATTGCCGTTGGTTTGGTGGGAATTCTGTTTGCCGGAACCTCCGAAAGACGTCAGCGAATGGGAGACGCGATGGCGAACACCATTGTGATCAGAAATAAATCGAGTATGCGCTACACCTTGCGTGACGTACTATCGATTAAAAGTCAAGATAATTACACACCGATTTATGCGAATGCGACACGTTTTACAGACGAAGACATGTTGCTGATTAAAAATACGATCCAGCGTGTTCGTTTGAATCCCAATCCGGAGACGAAAAAGTTTGCAATCGAATTGGCCAACGAATCAGCACGACTCCTTGGCTTGGAAGAAACACCCAAAAGACGATTGGAATTCTTGCAGACCTTATTGCAGGACTACGTTGTTTTAACTCGTTAAGAACTCAGTT
Source organism: Crocinitomicaceae bacterium (assembly GCA_045105095.1). Lineage (GTDB taxonomy): Bacteria > Bacteroidota > Bacteroidia > Flavobacteriales_D > Crocinitomicaceae > UBA4466. The sequence goes on from JBGCDF010000468.1 coordinate 1,385, forward strand.
TACATGGCAAAACTCATTCTCGTTCCAACACCGATTGGGAATTTAGAAGACATTACTCTTCGTGCAATTAGAATATTGAAGGAAACTGATTTGATTTTCGCTGAAGATACGCGAACAACCAATCGTTTGATGAAACATTTGGAGATCAGTAAACCCGCGATTCCATTTCATGCGCACAACGAGCACCGATCTTTAGCACATACTATCGACCGAATCAAAGCGAATCAAATGTGCGTGTTGGTATCTGACGCTGGAACGCCAGCTATTTCGGATCCAGGTTTTTTACTCGTTCGAGAATGTTTGAAAGAAGGAATAGAAATAGAGTGTTTGCCAGGGCCCGCAGCACTCATTCCCGCTGTCGTAGCCAGTGGCTTCCCCTGCGATAAGTTCGTCTTTGAAGGATTTCTACCTCATAAAAAAGGACGCCAAACCAGATGGAAAATTCTAGCGGAAGAAGAGCGCACAATCGTACTATACGAATCGCCACATCGCCTCATAAAATGCTTAAAACAAGTCGTCGAGTTCCTAGGAGAAGACCGTCGAGTATGCGTAGCTCGCGAAATCACAAAACTCTATGAAGAATTCCAGCGTGGAACTGCAGCAGAAGTAGCCCAACACTACGAAGCAAACCCACCAAAAGGAGAAATCGTGGTGGTAATTGAAGGGAAAAAATAATCGTCCAGCGAATGGAAAGATTCCTATTGAAAAATTGAAAAACATACGAATCACCAAGCGCATCTCCAACAACCAAACCTACTCAGCATTTCAAACACAACCTTTACGCCTCTGCGAACTTTGCGGTCAAAAAAACAATAGCCAAACAAAACTCAACACACGTGAAAGGGAGAATAATTACTCTATAAATGGAAAGATTTCCTATTGAAAAACATACGAAGCACCAAACACACCTCTCCACAATCAAACCTACTCAGGATTTCAAACACAACTCCGTGTCTTGAATCCGATAGCTATCGGATCAAGCCCGTGCCCTTGTGGTGAACCCAACCCATGGCTCAAGCAAAACAAAACTCAAAATAATTGAAAGGTTTTTTATTGAACAACATATCATTCACCAAGCACACCTCTTGTAACCAAACCTACTCAGGATTTCAAAATTTCAAACAATCTTTACGCCTCCGCGACCTCGGCAGTGAAAATACATCAAGCCCGCAACTCTGTCTCCAACGCCAAAAAGTGACTAAGCTCACCATTCTCTGACCTCAACGGAAACACCTGAATTTCACAATCGTATTCTAACTGATCCTTCCGATAATTCACAACCGAAGCCTTGAAAGAACGTTCCATCTTGATACTCTCACGAATGTGCTTTCGCGTTTCCATCGAAGTCTTTTCCCCTTGCAAAAAGAGCGGTGTTTTCCCTATCGCGAAGCCCGACGAATAACCCGTCATGTCCGTAAAACCTGGATTCACCCACTCAATGACCAAATCAGCATTAGTCAACACAATTGCATCAAAATCAGCATCAAGTAGGGTAGGCAAATCTTCTTGCCATTGATGTTTCATCTGCAATGACTGAATGGCCTCTACATCATTGGAACGCTGAATCTGTTCAATATTCTTTGAATAAGACATCATAAAATATTCCCAAGAAATCAACGGAGTGTTAGCACGCTTGTTCGAAATCAGGCTCTTACTAATTTTCTGATATTGATCTTCCGGTAACGAGTTCAAGTAGAGATCAAGACTCATCATTTCCGAAATGTTCTTTCCCGATGTGTGTGTTCCTTTCTTCATGTAACATCTAATTTTTAGTCAAAAAACGTTCTTTTTCATCAGCATTGCCTCAATAGACACGGTAAAAACGATGTACTATTGTGCTAATGTCTGCTTGCGTGAAGAAAAAAATGAGGATGAATTACACAAATAGATCAACAACCACCAAAAAGGTAATTGCAACAGTGTATCCAACCTGACATTACTTTAATCCACGAAAGCACAGTCAATTAAGAATGGCAGGTCTCCTGGCTCGTAACAATGTCGTCGTCCTTCCCACGCTCGCGCAGTGAACACTTTTGACGGCATCTTTTCGTTACTTACAGTTGCGGGACAGCTTGTGATTCACACAATTCCCTTTTAATTTACACTTAAGTAAAACCTTTCTTTATGAAATTTATAAAAAGAACTTATTGTCAAAAATACACTTTATTAATTGCTTAAGCAATACATGAAGATTTTGTGGCTAAATTCCTCACCTAAAGTTGATAATGGAATAAAGCCAACTCTTTTGTGGGCCTGAGCTGAAAAAAATGTACATTCGCTCTACGCTCAAAACAGTACCACAATGGAATCACAGGCATTTTTCTTAACGAAAACAGGAACAGCATTAGAAGCATTTGATCTTCGAACATTTGATATTCCCGAACCAATTGGGAATCAAGTTTTGGTGGAAGCAGAAGCATTTGGACTGAACTATGCCGATGTCATGGCACGACGTGGATTATACCGTGAAGCGCCGCCTTTCCCATGTGTCGTAGGATATGAGGTAGTTGGAAAAGTGATTGCTTGCGGACCTGATGCTAAGACGGAGAATTTGAATAAACGCGTTGTCGCTTTCTGTCGCTTTGGAGGATATGCACGGCACGTCATCACGAATGACTACGCCGTTGTTCCTGTTGGAGATCAAGATCCTGTCGAGTTATTGGCCTTGTGTACACAAGCAGTTACCGCTTATTACATGGCGGAGTATTTAACGCCAATTCATTCGATAGATCGAGTGTTGGTGCATGCAGCTGCAGGTGGAGTAGGTTCAATTTTGATTCAATTAGCGAAGTTGAAAGGAGCGGAAGTAATTGCAAAAGTAGGCCAGAAAGACAAGGAGCAATTCGTACTCGATTTAGGAGCGGATCATGTTGTGAATTATCGAACATCGGAATACTCAGATCAAGTGAAAAAGATTTTGGGTAAGGAACGCATTGATATCAGTTACAATCCTGTAGCGGGATCAACCTACAAAAAAGACATGGCAATGCTCGGTTCAGGAGGCCGAATGATCATTTTCGGAGGATCGGAATTGGCGAATGGTAAGTGGGGGATCTTTTCGAAGCTGAACTTCGTTCGAAAAATGGGCTTTATGACTCCGATTGTACTCATGATGCGTTCGAAAAATGTCCTTGGAGTGAACATGCTGAAGATTGCTGATAACAAACCCAAAGTGCTCGAACATTGCTTGAAATCAGTGGTGGAGCTCTACACTGAAGGCAAGATTAAGCCACAGGTTGGAGGAAGCTATTCTTCGGATCAAATGACGGAGGCGCATACAGCCCTCGAAAGTGGTAAAACGACTGGTAAGCTAGGTGTGGTCTGGAAGTAGTCATACGCTAACGCGAGTGCATCAATTCGTCCCTCCGCACGCACACTGCCACTCACCCTCACACTGAACCTCACTTTCACCCAAAAAAATGTTCAAACGCACCCTCAAATGGCACAAAGTCTTCGAAACGAAAGATGAATTAATCGATTTTTTCGGAACGAGAAATACAGCACTGTTTAAAAATGCCTTTGGAGAAATCATGTTTGCGCGTGAAGACGAAAAATTCTACGCCTTTCAAAACAAATGTCCCCATCAGAATAAACCCATGGAGGGCTGTTCGATCGAACAAGGATTCATTGTTTGTCCATGGCATAAGTACGCGTTTTCATGTGAAACTGGCCGCGGACACGGACTGTATTTGGAAAAATACCCAATCAAAATTGATGAAAACGGCGTTTTTATTGGGAAGGAAGGCTGGAGTTTGTTTGGGTG
>JBGCDF010000469.1:0-6460 GCA_045105095.1 Crocinitomicaceae bacterium
TGAGGCTCTCGAACCCCGAATTCCAATCTCTAATCAAACACCGAAACCTTATCTCGTAAATAATCATTGTTCATTTCACGGAGATCGGCGTTATAATTTTCAATCAGCAATTGCATTGCTAGCGCTAACACTTGTTCTTCCGTAATTTTTGTTCCTGTAGCGTGACTCAATACATCCGCGATATGCGCAAGACGATCTGCATCTATTGAAAAAGCCGAAAGCATCTCACTTTCACTTGATTCTATTGGTAACCCATTTACATCATTCACCAAAGAATGTGTCAATTCAGGTTTCGAAGCAGTTGATCCTGAATTTTGCACTGGCGGAATATGTGAGATTGCAGCGCCTGCTTGCTGTTGCTGAACACTGGATGCTGCTGATGAAGATGGATTCATGTACGTACCGTACTTCGGAGTGAAAATATCAATACTGTTGACAGTATTCGTCTTCAACAACTTCCAACCTCCATTACTTCTCATTCTGTAATGTTTGGCTTCAATCGCACGCCCGTGTTTATACTCCCACTTCTCCTGCATTTGCGAGTAATGTTTACTCACCGTTTCAATTAGACGCCCCTTACGATCGTATTTGAAATCAATCACCTTATCGTACTCGTAAAACAAGTTCTTATTGTCATCATAGGATGGATTTCCAATCTCAATTCGCACTATTCTATCGTTTTGATCGAATGTTCGAGCTATTATATCGTGATTAATCAATACTTTTTCGACGCGATTTCCATTGTAATCTGTCCCCTTCCAATTGATCACTCGATTGTGGCGAACATTCTCTCCGTGCGTATCGATGTCAAAGACGAACTTACCTTTTCGTTCCATCTGCCAATCAGCTAAGCCACTTCGGTGACTGCGCGATGCAACTTCACGATCGTTGCCATCGAACTCGTATTCAATTACCGAACGCGTGCGGTGATCATAATCATAGTTCGTTCTTGACATGAGGTTGACCAGCCCAAAACGTGTTCCTTTCGAACGGAAATAAACGGTATTATTCCAATCATCATATTCGTTGATCACATAATGGTCTTCTGCCCAATTCCCTTCCGTTTGAGACGCATAATGTCTGCTCTCTGTCTCATAACCGTATTGATTATACTTGAACGTTTCTCGCTCATAGCCCTGCGTGTAGATGTACGAAATCTTCTCTGCCAGCATATTATCCTCGTATCGATACTTATCAAACATCTTCATCCGTTTGCCGCCAGGAAAGTAATGTGAAACCTCTATGATCCGCATTTGGTCATCATAGTGCTCGATGGAATATCCTTTCGGACCATCATACGTATTCGTCATCGTGCCATCGGGATGAAAATTAAAGGTCATGACTTGCGCAAAACCCGTTGAGAAACTCCACATAACCACTCCCACAACCATTAATCCTGCTACTATTCTCTCTGCTCTCATACTCCATCATTTTAACGTTTCACATAGTGTTAAAAATTCAAATAACATGCCACAAGAAAAGCGCGACGCATTCTTTCTTCATTTTAACTAGTTTTGTTCAGATGAAAAAGTGGACCTTATCCAAGTGGACTCTCACATTAACGATGTTAATCATAGTTTTGGTGACCAATAATTTAAATTGGACGCGAGACTATTGGAAAGGGGTTATTGAATCGGATGCGAAAGGTTATTTTGCTTACTTACCCGCCACTTTTGTCTACGGTGATTTGAATTACGGTTTCTATGCCGAGATGGAAGATCAGAAGTATTTCGACCCGAACTTCTATTTCGATTATCGATTTCAGACCAAAGACGGTCGCGATTACAACAAGTATTTCTGTGGATCAGCCGTAGCGATGAGTCCATTTTACGTTGTCGCTCACTTAGTCGCCAAAAGCAGTGGATTTGATGTTGATGGATATTCGTTTCCCTACATCGTTTCAGTGACTCTGGCTGCACTTTTTTATCTCTTCCTCGGGCTACTTTATTTGCGGAGGACACTTGCACTCTACGACATCTCTGAACGCAATCAATCCATTGTTCTACTCGCGGCTGTTTTCGGAACGAACTTGTTTTACTACGCAATCGTGGAACCTGGACTATCCCATATATATTCCTTCGCATTCGTTTCGATGTTCATGTATTTCGCAAAGCGCTATTTCACATCCTTCGAAACGAAATACGTGATTTATTTGGCACTGACTCTCGCGATGATCATTCTAATTCGCCCTGTGAATGGATTAATCATCTTTAGTTTACCCTTATTAGCTGGAAATTGGTCGCAACTTAAAAGTGGATTGCACCAACTCGTGATCAAGTACAAAATATTCATTGCCGCTTTACTGATCGGAACACTCATTCTTTCTATTCAGTTGATCGTTTACAAAATTTCCACAGGCCAATTCTTCATTTACTCGTACGGAACAGATCGCTTTTATTTTTTAGAGCCCCACATGATCGACATGCTTTTCAGTTATCGGAAAGGATTATTCCTGTACACCCCTATTTACCTTGTCTCGGTGTTGGGAGTGTTCATCTTGTGGCGTTCCAGAAGGTTTGATGCACTGTCATTTTTCGGTTTTTTTCTGCTGATTACCTACGTACTCTCTTCCTGGTGGCAATGGTACTATGGCGGTAGTTTCTCATCGCGGGTATACGTGGAATATTTGCCTGTTTTTATGCTGATGCTCGCTCTAGGACTGAATCACTTACGCGTACGTTGGTCAAAAATTGCCTCAATCACATTGATCGTATTGCTCATCGGATTGTGCCAAATTCAGACTTTTCAATACAGATATGGTGAAATTCATTGGTCAGAAATGACAAAAGATCAATATTGGAATGTATTTTTGCGCATTGATCGCTTGATGTAATCATCAACGAAACCTATGAATATTATGAGTAAGACACTGTCAATAGTTATTCCCGCGTACAACGAAGAAAGAACGATTCATGAAATTTTGGACGCTGTTCGAGCTGTTGAGTTGGACGGAGGTATGATAAAAGAAGTGATCATCGTGGATGATTGTTCCTCGGATAACACCATGGCACGTTTGGAAGAGTACAGTAAGGAGTACCCAGAAATGGGAATGAGCCTCCATAAGCACGAAGTAAACAAAGGAAAGGGTGCTGCTCTGCATACGGGAATTGATAAAGCAACAGGTGACTACATCATTATTCAGGATGCCGATTTGGAATACGATCCACAAGAGTACAATGTATTGCTGAAGCCAATATTGATCGGTCAGGCCGATGTCGTTTATGGTTCAAGATTCATGGGGGGTAATCCTCACCGTGTTTTGTTCTTCTGGCATACAATCGGAAACAAATTCTTGACGCGCATGAGTAACATGTTCACCAACTTGAATCTAACGGATATGGAAACATGCTACAAACTGTTCCGTTCAGATTTGATAAAAGGTGTACGTCTAAAAGAAAATCGTTTCGGATTCGAACCTGAGGTAACAGCAAAGGTTTCGCGCATCAAAGGTGTTCGTATTTACGAGGTGGGAATTTCTTACTACGGTAGAACGTATGAAGAAGGTAAAAAGATCGGTTGGAAAGACGGATTCCGTGCTTTGTGGTGTATTATGAAATATAATATTTGGTCGAGAAAGTAGATCAATTCTATTCCATCAATCCAAACCCTTCTGGAGCTTTTTTCGAATCAACTTTATTGTAACACCAGATATAAATGGTCTTTACGATAGAATCGTCTGTGTCTACCAAATCGTATTTATCAACAGGAGTTTCTACTATTGCACTTCGGACAGAACCACTCCGCATCCAACGGTAGGCAGATGAGCCAGAACGTATAAATACCAATTTTTCCAAATATTCTTTTGACGCTGCAATGCTCGAAAATGGAATTGGATTATCTGGAGATAAGCCAAATTCGCCTTGCCCTTGAGGTAGTTCTTCTTCAAAAGTCCCTTCTCTTTCGCGAGCTTCATTCGCCATTGCTTCCATTTTTGCCCAAAAATCTGACTCCTCCTGATCTCTTTTTTTTGATCCGAATAAACCGAATAGTCCCATCCTTCAATTTTTAAGATTATTATTTCAGATCAATCAACCCAATTTTTTCACGTTGACCTGAAACTGAATAAATCAGTAATTCCCTTGTTCGATAATTCACAGTGAATAACTTAGGTACAACTAGCGAATTATTGCGATCTCGCTGCAAGAAACTCGTTCGTACGGATTCTCCCGATTCCAAGTCAATGGATGTTAACGAAACGGCATTTCGTCTCTTGCTGTAATTCGCAGAATTCAGACGTTCTGGGTTCAAAAACTGTCCGTTCGCATCATAATTATTGAGGTTATCATTGAAAATAAAATACACTCTTCCGTCGTCCACAAAACTTTCAAAACTACTGTAAGGCCCTCCATCGTTGATTGACACCTGATCTTTCTCAATTTTCTTCACCCATGAAAAACTTCCTGCTGTATCAATCTTGTAGGCGATGATATCATTGTAATAGTAATAATACATGTTGGAAGACTGATCAACTCGGCTGTCGGAACTTGAGCGCACTTGCACATAATATTGCTCCAAGGTTCCGACGATACTTCCGTCATCCAAAAACGTGACATCTCGCATCGTGTAACTGTACAATTCAGGATCTCCCTTTCCCTGTTCTTTTCGTCGCTGCGCTCTGCGCAAGGAACGTTGTGACCATCCTTGAGTAATGAATTCTTCCTCAAACTCTTGAAACCCTTCCTGAATAACTTCCTCCGTATCCAAGTTTAGTTTTTGGTAAAACACTCCCGCTACAGTCGACTGCGAATTGTTACTATAGATTCCTGTTAACGTGAACGTATTACTGTCTCTTGAGGACATGGCTAGAGCAACAACTGGTCGACCATCTAGATCGAGCGTAAAATCCTGTAAGCCTAGATCGTCATTGATTCGGTAAATATGAACCGCTTTGTGTTCTTTCTTCGCAGAAAAAAGAGTCTTTCGTTCCGATTTCTCAAATTCTGATAGGCAAATGAAGTAATCTCCTGCATTCGAAATGAGGTGATCATGTATAATCGATAAATTTGGTTCGTACGGCAACTTGTATTCTCCCTCATTAATCAGGTTCATGTCGAGATCAAAGATTTTAAATCCATACGTATCTCGTACATCCTTCTTTCCTGGAATTTCCCAGATCACTCCAAAAAACTTGCGATTGGGAGAAGCCCTGAATCGAAATTCTCCTGTCCCCTGATTCCGTCCTAAGTCATATGAGGCGAGGTGAACAATCTCCTCCTTCCTCTTGAGCTCCTCGTCGAACTCCTGCATGTAGAAGTGGTTCTGCCCTTCTTTTTTATCTGATAGGAAAACGACAAACTTACCATTGACCACACTAGCCCCTTCAAAGTTGGCAATGCTCTCATCTGCCACCAGTCGAATCTTAGCAGAGTTGACCACTTCAAGATTTTTGTGCTTGGTTACCTTGTACCCGCCAAATAGACGTCCGCCTGACCAACGTAAGGCGTAAAACTCGTTTTCAGTACTGGGAAGTAGGTATAACAATCTACCTTGCTTGCGCGACAATTCGCCCCATTCAATATCTGGTGTAGTATGATCAGTATCAAACTGAGCACTGGAATATAGCGCGCACAAGATCCCAAAAGACATGGTCAATAGGATTTTTCTTATGCTCTTCATTTCAACACTATTTTTACGCTTAATCTCCAAATCGAATAATTCCGAATTTCTCTTTTGTACCTTTTACGGCATAAATCAACACTTCCTTCGTGTTGTAATCTACATTGAATAGCTTTGGAACAGCAATCGCTCCTAACTCAGATCGGTCAAAGAACATTTTACGCGAAAATTCTCCCGTTTCCAAATCTATTTCCACTAAGGCTACCGTATTTTTCTTTTTTGACAGTGTGGACGATCTCAATCGGTCTTCATCACTAAAGTTTCCACCGCCGTCATAGTTCATGCTATTATCGTTAAAAATCATGTACATTTTTCCATCATCAATGAAGCGTTCATAAGAACTGAAATATCCTCCATCATTGGTAGAAACTTGATATTTCCTGATTTTCGTGTGCCAGTCAAAACCACCATCTTTTCCTACCTTAAAAGCGATGACATCATTGTAATAATAGTAATACGTTGTCGTCGTCGCGTTTGTCTGCGGATCTGTGCGCGTTACCACTCGAACATAATATTGTTCCATGCTTCCGACAACACTTCCATCATCTAATACATGAACGTCTCTCATGACGTATTCATATAATTTCGGTTCAACTTCTTTTCCTTTCGCCCGTTTCTTCTCTACTTTCTTTTTCTGTCGATCCGACCAATCTTGCGTGATGAAATCTTCCGAAAACTCTTCAAAACCTTCAGAAGTTATCTCCTGTGTCTTAAAATTTAGTTTCAAATAAAATAACCCTCTAATTCCTGCTTTCTGTTGCTCACCATAGGTTCCAGTGAGAATAAATTGACTTTCGTTGTCCGAGTTAATGTTCAAGGCCTCGACGCGCTTACCTTCAAGGTT
>JBGCDF010000470.1:0-3013 GCA_045105095.1 Crocinitomicaceae bacterium
TGAACCTTCAATTGTTGCCAAGGACATTCAAACCGGTAAAGTTGTTGCAATCGGAAAGAAAGCACAACAAATGCACGGAAAAACACACAAACTGATTGAAACGGTTCGTCCGCTTCGCGATGGTGTAATTGCCGATTTCCAAGCAGCGGAACAAATGATTCGCGGAATGATTAAGATGATGTCCGCAGGAAGAAAAATGTTCAATCCGTCTCTACGAATGGTAATTTGTATTCCTTCAGGAATTACTGAAGTTGAAAAACGTGCCGTTCGAGATTCAGCAGAACACGCTGGAGCAAAAGAAGTATATCTGATTCACGAGCCAATGGCGGCTGCAATCGGTATCGGTATCGATGTGGAAGAGCCAATGGGTAACATGATCATTGATATCGGTGGAGGAACATCAGAGATTGCCGTAATCGCACTTGGTGGAATTGTATGTGATAAATCGATTCGTGTAGCAGGAGATGATTTCACAAAAGACATCGAAGAGTACATGCGTCGCCAGCACAACATCCTTGTAGGTGAGCGTACAGCAGAAGAAATCAAGATCAATGTTGGAGCGGCACTTCCAGAATTGGAGAACGCACCAGACGATTACGCCGTTCAAGGACGAGATTTGATGACGGGTATTCCAAAAGAGATTGTTATCTCGTACACAGAAGTTGCACACGCTTTGGATAAAACAATTTCGAAAATTGAAGAAGCGATTTTGAGCGCACTTGAGATGACGCCACCTGAGCTTTCAGCCGATATCTACAAAACGGGAATTTATCTTGCCGGTGGAGGATCAATGCTTCGCGGACTCGATAAGCGTATTTCTCACAAAACGAAGCTTCCTGTTCACATTGCTGAGGATCCATTGAGAGCTGTTGCACGTGGAACAGCAATTTGTTTGAAGAACATCGATCGCTTCCAGTTCTTGATTCGAGATTAGTCAAATCAATCAGTTACAACAACCGTTTTGTTAATGTATGTTGACGGCCCTGACTTAAATTTTAAGTAGTAGGTTCCGCTAGATGATGCCTTAAAGGAATAATATACCGTATGTATTTTATGCGCAGCTGTGGCATCATGACCAAATCGTGCTATAGCTTGAATATATCGCGTAGTCGTATGTTCCGTTTCAATGAATCGGTCAAAATGTCCATCTGAGCTCGGTGTTCCGTATTTAATGGTAATTGAGATGTCTTCATTTACCTTCGTAACTGATGGTCCCTCTGCCAAACCGATATAGACAGTTTCATATTCGATTTTGTTACAAGATACAAGGATGAATAGTAAGGCAAGCGGCAGTAAAATTTTCATATTGTGATATTTAGCTTCTACGAATTGTTTAAGAAGATCTCAATGCAATGTAAAGATTCCTTGTTTCCAAATTGACTCGTTTGAAATACATCTCTGACAAAAACATACAAGTCTGAATTCTTAAAGATTCTATTTCTAAACATAGATCAAACGACGAATTTCAATTTATTCCATCCGAATAATAAATTAACACGATTGAATAGCTTCTACTGACCATGTATGCTATCGCTTTTTCGTAATTTTGTGCATGCGCAATTTTCTGGCCTTCATTCGTCGATTTCGTGTCCTTCTTTTTTTCGCTCTCCTTCAGGGAATTGCGCTTACTATTTATTTCACATTTAGTACGTTTCCAAGGACACAATATCTGACAACAGCATCGTCCATTTCGGGCACTGTGATGGATTGGCGGAATGATATCACCAAGCATTTCGAATTGAGCAACAGCAACAAGAAATTGCAGAAGGAAAATGCCTCGCTCAGAGAAGAGTTATTAGAGAATAAAATTGCCCTATCGGCGCCTGTTGGAATGGACTCAGTCGTACTAGACAAAGAGCACTTCATTCAGCGATTTGAATACATTCCGGGAACGATTATCAGTTCGTCGCACAGCCGCAGAAATAACTATTTCACCTTAGATATCGGAAGCGAGCAAGGCGTTGAACCGGGTATGGGCGTGATTTCAGGTAAAGGAATTGTAGGAGTAATTCACAATACAAGCAAGTATTTCTCGGTCGTAAAATCATGTTTAACCAAAGACATTAACACAGACATCCTGATTCAGGAGTCAGGCGAGCCAGGGTTTTTAGAATGGGATGGTCACGACCCAAGAAGAGGAAGTATGACATGTGTTTCCAATGATCGATCGATAAAGAAATGGTCCAAGATCGTAACGGGTGGGAAATCTGGAATCTTCCCACGAGGAATTCCCGTTGGAAAAGTGGAAAAAACGAAACCAGTTGAAGGTCAGCCAGTATGGGATGTCACCGTACTCTTTGCAGAAAACTACAGAACGGTTCAATACGTGGCTGTAGTCAAGAATATTTTAAAGTCTGAGCAAGACAAACTTGAAGCATTAATCCCAGACGATCCAATCGAAGATGAATAAAATTCTGTCAAATAGTTTACGATTTGTGCTCCTTTTGGTCATTCAGGTGGTCATCCTGAATCAAGTGGAGTTAGGTGCAGGAACATTGCTGATGATTTATCCTTTGTTCATCGCATTACTTCCTATTGACATTAATGTCTTCCTGTTGTTATTCCTTGCGTTCGTTTTAGGTATTTCGATCGATGCGATGTCGAACACCTACGGACTGCACGCCTCCTCATTGGTGTTAATGGCCTATTTCCGACCAATGGTTTTCAATGCATTTGCCCCAAGGGATGGATACGAAATTGATCTGGATCCGAACATACACACCATGGGGTATCGATGGACGATTAGAACGTTCGGGATCTTGTTAGTGATTCATCATTTCTGGTTTTTTCTGATAGAACTTTTCCGATTTGATGAAATCTTATACGTACTACAGAAAACAGCTTTGAGCCTGCCAATGTCCTTCTTATTGTGTATGTTACTGCAATTCATAATCATCCGTAAACCAGTGAAAAGCGCATGAATTTTGACACACGGAAATATGTAATCATAACTTTTTTCCTCATCACAGGGCTGATGTACGGGATCAAGCTGTTTTACATGCAAGTGGTCGAA
>JBGCDF010000471.1:0-11532 GCA_045105095.1 Crocinitomicaceae bacterium
GTTCTGCCATAGTGCAGCTGCTTATTATAGGCATTCAAACGAAGTGATTCGAATTCGGGAAATCTTGCCTCCAGTTCAACCGCTGTGGAATGAATGATATCTAGGTGCGCTCGGGATATGTGCTTATTGAAAACCAATTTATTGCCGACTGAAAGAAGATCAGTATATGAATTGAATTTTTTGCATGTTTCAAATTCCTTCCAAAGCACAGGGTAGACCAGTCGTTGTTTCTTTCTGTCGTAATACAACCACAGCTGTACAAGACCAATGAACACTGCCGTTACTATTGCTACTGTCAATAAAACATCAGCATCATTCATAATCCTTCAAATTGAATTACTGTTTTATTACCTTTTTGGTGATAGACTGCCCGTTAGACAATTCTGCGGAGACGAAATAAACCCCAGCAGGGAAATTCGCTACGTCGATTTCCACTTTCTTACTAGAAGATTCCTTCTTCAGAACAACCTGACCTTGGATATTTACCAAGGTGATCTCTTCTATAAACGAGTCGTTTGATGATAACGTGATAAAACTATTGGTAGGATTCGGGTAAATATTCAAATCGGATTGCTCAATTTCATCGATTGAAACGTTGCTGTTTGCGTCGTGCTCAAAACGATAAATCCCTCCTAAATCCTGTCCTGCGTATAATTCGAGATTTCCATTGTTGTTAACATCTGCAACTGCAAACGCGCTGTATCCTTCTGTGTTGATCCCCGCAAGATTGGTTGTTTCCAAGGTGAACGACTCAGTTGGATCGAGATTTCCATCAATGCCCGTGTAGAAGTTCATTCTTCCATCTCGGTCTCCCATGAACAAATACGTAGTATCGTTGTGGCGAATAAAGTGAGGTGCTCCGTAGCCATCAGGATTGCTCGTGCTCACATCAACATATCCAAGGCTGTCATTGTACAAGGTAAATTCAGGAGAATTTGCGGTCCCTGTATTCTGATAATACAACAGTTCACCCGTTTTTGTCCCGATGATCAAGTCGAGTAAACCATCATCGTCTAAATCGAACAATTGAGGAAAACTGAATACGCCAGTAGAAATTGGTTGCCCGTTGTTGTCAGGATAGTTTTGAACGACTGTGGTAAAAACTGATCCAGAACCAGTTGACTGATTTTCAACATACACGAATGATCCATTCTCAATACCGATAAGCATGTCCTTGTCTCCGTCATTATCCAGATCGCCAAATGTCGGAACAGAACGTAATCCATATCCAAGAGAGGTCAGATTGAAATAATTGTCGTCTACAAAACTGAACACGGGATCACTGGCAGTACCTGTATTTTGATAATAAGTCCAACTCGCCTCCTTGTCTAGAATATCTTTGTATCGGAATAAGTTGGCAACGAGCATATCTTCTAATCCATCTTCGTTGATGTCGACAATAATTGGAATCGTTCCCAATCCATGGTCAATCATATTATCCTGTAAGAAGTCATATTGAGTAAAAATGAAATTTGGAAGCTCATTGGAGCCAATGTTTTTGTAGAAATGGATGCTTTCTTGATTCTCAGAGACGTTTTTAGCATTCGCAGCAACGATTAAATCTTTCACTCCATCAAAATCAACATCTACAAAGAAGGATGCAGGAAATAAATGCATGTTTGCAGGGGTCGTATTCGAAGGGAAGGAATTGTCTGCACTGATCATTGGTGAGTCTGTGTTGGGAGAAGTACCTCCGTTGATCAGTAAAGTCAAATTGGGAAAGGCAACATCACCAAGCACCAAATCCATTACTCCTGAGTTATCCATGTCAAGAGCCAAAACGGTCGAACCAGCATGAGCATTGTTCTTTTGATCGCCTTCGGGATTTGAGATATTCCCTCCTTCACAAGGAGAGTTTGGATCATTCAGTACTACTAGATTCGTTGAGAAGTCCTCTCGAAATTTCCCCCAGCACTCATTCATTTGAATGAAAACAAGTGAATCTGGAATTCCATACAATTCCATGGATTGATTTTGGTGGTATTCCAAATGCTGTCCACCAATGTGGAAGGTCAATACATCAATGTCACCATCGAAATCAACATCAATAATCGCAGGGATATCAGATGAACTCACATACAAATGCTGATCTCCATTAGGAACGACGGTCTGAAGTAAATCGCTCACCAATTCCCACTGCAATCCTGAAGTAGCATCTCCTACATTTCGATATACTTTGATTCCCGCAATTCCGTAGGTGAACAAGTCTTTTCTTCCATCCTGATCGTAATCGACCAATGTACTTCGGTACCTTAACCCTGATGGAAAGTAATTCTTCGCATCGTAAACAAAGCGATAGTATTTGTTATTTCCTTCTCCCTCTTGCGCGAACAAACGAACGTTGTTGCTCGAACGATCGAAAACGAACAAATCCATATCACCGTCAAAATCGAAATCGATATCAGAAACCTGCACGTAATTTAATCCTCCGGCCCACGCATTGTGTAAGGTGTCATTACCAATTTTCACCGTCAATTGATTGTTGTAATCAAACTGAAACTGTGCGAATGATAAAGTCGTAAGAAAAAGTACTGAGATCAGAACGAGAGAGATGCGCATGAAGATCAATTTTATAACTAAGACGTTGTGGTCAAAGTTCTAGTTGGCAAGATATTGAATTTTCGTCAACCATAAAGTACGATGGTTGCCTCTTTTCATGAGAAATATACCAATGCTAAATTCTTGTGGGAATACAACAAAACGATTTAAGAGATTTCCGTATCAGTGGAATAGGACGTATTTTTGAACTATAACTAATCGTATGAAACATCTTATTTCTCTTTTTGCCATGGCACTATTTGCTGGGACGACATTCGCTCAAGACAGTGTTTCTGTTTTATTTATTGGGAACAGTTACACGGCTTATAATTCCTTACCATCCTTAGTGAATGATATCTCTGTTTCTCTGGGAGACATCTTGACATTTGATTCTCACAATCCCGGAGGCCAAACGCTGGGGGCGCATGCTGCGAATGCTACAGTTTACAATAAGATGGATGATAATCCTTGGGATTTCGTAGTTCTTCAGGCGCAAAGTCAAGAGCCTTCTTTCTCCGATGGTCAGGTAGATGCACAAACGCTGCCGTTCGCTGTTCAATTAGCCGATTCCGTTTATGCAAATAACTTTTGCTCAGAAGTCCTGTTTTTTATGACATGGGGAAGAGAAAATGGAGATCCGCAATGGCAGCCGATTTCAACCTTTGAAGGAATGAATTCACGTTTGAGAAGCGCATATATGCGTTTTGCAGATTCTGTACAAGGATCTGTGAGTCCAGTTGGTTCAGCATGGAGATACATACGTGATACTTATCCGTCGATTGATTTATACACGTCAGATGGTTCGCATCCGAGCTACGAAGGTTCGTATTTGGCGGCATGTACCTTCTATGCGTCCATGTTTAGAAAATCGCCAATTGGTGCTCCGTTTATCGGTAGCCTCGATCCTTTGACTGCAGAGCGTTTGCAAACGGCAGCATCTATGACGGTGTTGGATAGTTTAGAGCAGTGGAATTTACGTCCGATCTCTGAACATACGCAAGCAGATTTTACACAAATTTTTTCTGCTGGAACATCAGTGAATTTCTTCAATTCAAGTACAAAAGCGACGAATTACATTTGGGATTTCGGCGATGGATCGCCAACCACCACAGACGAGAATCCAGTGCATAATTACATCTCTAACGGAACATACACGGTTACCTTGATTGCGGAAAGCCCGTGTGATACAGATACGATGACAGTTGAGCTAAGCTTAGTCGGACTGAATGAAATTGAACAACAATTCAAAATAGCGTCTCTAGGGAATGGACATTTTGAGCTGATCTCACCGTCAATATTGATGGATGTGACTGTGCTCGACGCAAGCGGGAAAGTGATGAAACCGAATTTAGAAGTAGAGAACGTGTCAGTTAAAATCGATCTATCAGCATTATCAGCTGGAATGTATTTCGTTAAGATTTCAACCGAGGCAGGACAAGCGACTGTAAGATTGATGAGGTAGTCTAAACTGAGATTGAACAATTCTACAGTTAACATATTTTCTATTAACGTAAGTTAAAACTGAATCTTGCAATCAAATGTGGATGCATTTATCGCGTTGCGTGATAAACCAATAATCCATACTTATGAAAGCAGCTTTTGAAAACATCTTCGTGAAAATAGGTTTCATCGCGATCCTTATTATAATCTTAATCGTACCAACATTCATGGTCGAACGTTTGATCGTCGAACGAAACGATCGGCAAAAAGAATCCGTTCAGGAGGTCAGTGATAAACATGCCAGAGCCCAACGGATTTCAGGTCCAGTATTGACTATTCCGTATGCGATTCCTTGGGAGAATGGTTCAGGAGACCGCGTAACGGGAAATTTCCACGTCCTTCCTGAAAAATTGAACATATCAGGGAATTTGAATCCTGAAAAGCGGAAGCGAGGAATGTACGAAACTGTTGTATATGGCTCATCCGTGCATATTGACGGTGTTTTCGATAACATCGATTTGACTGCTTCGAATTTAAAGCCAGAATACCTTAAGTTATCCAAAGCGTACCTTACAATTGGGGTCTCCGATTTAAAAGGAGTTACGAAACAAGTATCTATCAAGATGAATGATCAATCGCATCAGTTTCAGCCTGGGATCCTTTCTTCGGATGTTATACGGGAAGGCCTGCATGCATATTGTGGCCTCGATTCAACATTGAGTCCCCAGAAATTCGAGTTGGATTTGGCATTAAATGGTACTGAATACTTACGCTTCATACCCATCGGAAAGGAGACGAGTGTTAATCTCAGTTCTTCATGGAAGGACCCAAGTTTCAGTGGGAACTTCCTACCGACAAATCGTGAAATCTCAAAAGATGGATTCAAGGCAGAGTGGAATGTATTGAGTATGAATCGCAATTTTCCTCAAAGTTGGATAGATCAAAAATACTCCATAGCGAATTCAGAATTCGGAGTTGATCTGGATTTGGGAGTTGATGTCTATCAGAAGAGCATGCGTGTTGCGAAATATGCCATTTTATTCGTGGCATTGACATTCCTTGTATTCTTCTTTGTGGAAATCATTAATCGCATTTTGATTCATCCCATTCAATATACATTAGTGGGAATTTCACTGGTGGTTTTTTATGTGTTACTTCTGGCATTCAGTGAGCAAATAAACTTTGGTTGGGCCTATTTCGTTGCGGCGACAATGACAATTACATTGGTCTGTTTGTACTCCAAAACTTTATTGAAAAAATGGTCACTCGTAGGTCTCCTCGGAGCCATTCTTACCATTCTTTATGTATTCATTTTCATCATTATTCAGATGCAAGATTACGCATTGCTCGTTGGAAGTATCGGAATCTTCCTCATCTTGGCAATTACCATGTTCTTTTCCCGAAAGATTGATTGGTTCCAGGTTGATAAGAAGGAAGTCGCAACTGTGGAAATAGCGGAATGAGAGTTAAGATTGAATGATTGAACCACTGAAAGAGCAAATTGTATAAAACGAAAGCCCAGACTCTCGATGAGAAATCTGGGCTTTCAATCTTTCAATCAACTATTTTTCAATAATTAAATCGTTTCAAACATCACCTCGCTTGATTTACGAACCTTCGCAAGGTGCTGGTTATTATCTTCTTCGTGGCGATAACCGATGGGAAGTAGAAGTGTTGCTTTCAAATTTTTAGCACTTAAACCAAGAATTTCATCGAATGCCGCAGGGTCGAATCCTTCCATTGGTGTCGAGTCGATTCGGAGACGAGCACATGTATGCATCGTTTGTCCTAAAGCGATGTACGTTTGCTTACTAGACCAAAGTAGTTTGTCATCCGCAGAGAAATTCGCGATTGCTCCTTTGATGTAATCACCAAATTGACTTGTTGCTTCGATTGGAATATTACGTGCACTCGAAACATCTTGCATGTATTCATCTACATGATCATTATTTACATCAATGTATGAGCAGAGTACAATCAAGTGAGATGCATCCGTAACTTGCGTCTGTCCCCACGAAGCAGGTTTCAATTTTTCGCGCACTTCAGGGTCTTCAATGATGAGAAATTTCATGCTTTGTAATCCAAAGGATGTCGCTGTAAGTCGCAATGATTCCTTGATTGTTTCCAAATCCTCATTTGAAACTTTTTTCGTTGGATCGAATTTTTTGGTCGCGTAGCGCCAGTTTAAATCTTCTGTTATCTGATTCATTTTCGTTATTTGTTTTGTATCGTGGTCAAAATGTCATTGGAACTTCCAAGACAAGAATTCTGCTATTTGTTTTCGCGTTAAAAGTAACGGTTTCTGCTGTATCAATTCCCAAAGCATCACGATCGTTTAATTCGTTCGAGAGTAGCGAGAATGTTCCTTCTACATTCAGAATATATAGTCCGTTGTTCGAATTTTTTGGAACGTAATCCACTGATTTTCCTGCTTCAAGATTGGCCAAGTGAATATAGGCATCCTGATGAATCCATAATCCGTCATCCTCTTTGTTCGGACTCACAAGTTGTGCGAATTTGTTCTGATGGGAGAGAGGATCGAATCGGAATTGGTCGTAACGCGGTTCCACGCCCCTTTGTCTCGGAAAGATCCAAATTTGAAACAGTTTCAATGCTTCTTCGTCGCTGCCGTTGAATTCACTGTGAGTAACTCCCGTTCCTGCACTCATCACTTGGACTTCTCCCGTGTGGATGGCTCCCTCGTTTCCCATACTATCCTTGTGATGAACAACCCCGGAAAGAGGAATCGTAATGATTTCCATGTTGTCGTGGGGATGCGTTCCAAACCCCATTCCAGGAGCAACCGTATCATCGTTGAGAACGCGCAAAACGCCAAAATTTGTTTTCTCTGGATTGTACCAACCAGCAAAGCTAAATGAGTGATTTGCCTTGAGCCAACCATGATCCGCATGACCTCTTTCCGAAGCTTTGTGGAGTGTGATTTCTGTTGTCATGTTCTTATATGTTTGAATGTTGATTTCGACTTTCTGATACAAATATAGACAAAAGTAATTACCTAGGTAGATATTTTTTAAATTGATTCTTTCATTCCTAATAAGAAATCAAATGGATGGTGTTTTACAAATGGGAGAGCACCCAGCGCTCAATGAGTTCATCAAGTTTGGAATCATTCTGGTATTCCCAGTTATTCTGGTAAACTGGATGGTCTAGAAAACGACGATATTGGTAGTAATCCCAATTTTCTGGTAATGTATCTCCTTCATAGGCTGTTTTCGATTTCTGCGAATACCACGTACCCATTCTGGTAAGTTCATTTTCATACTCCGTATGTCGAAACAGTATGTTGCCACGAGATGGATCTGAGTCGTACACCATTTCCGTTAAAAGGTTATCAAAATCATCCACTTCCTGGTAAAAGTAGGAATGATGCAAAAGTCCATCGCTATCATAACTAAATGTGAGGATTTGATTCTCACTATCTAGGTAGACAAGGGAGTCTTTTTGATATATGGAACCTTTGCCGGAGTAATCAATAGAGTAGAGAGGACGGTTTAAGGAATCCACAACTTTTATTTCAGTACCTAGTCCGCGCTCACCACTTAAATTCAGGTTGGTTTTCGTCGTCCTAAATTTACCCGAACTGGACTTCTCATATTCGAAAAAGGTTATGCCTGTCGCACCGGCCGAATAGGTGTGGAATTCACGAACAAGTTGCCCTATTGGGTTAAAGTAAGAGTAAACGACACTTTTTCTGAGTACACCTGGAACATCTGGCTCAACGCCGTAGAAGTTTTCTTTTACATAACTTCCTGAATCCGTTTGATGATAGGAAAAGGTGCTGTAGTGATTCAAATAGATACCACCTTCTTCGGGTTCATAGAACTTGGCGCTTGAACTGACATTACCGTGGTCGTCGTAATCATACAATTGAATGTATTCGATTTCAGTGCTACCTCCATCAGAATAGGAAATAATTTTCCTGAGTCGATCATCCGAGTCGTAGTAAAACAAGGTACTATCAATGTCCTTGTGTTCTAGTAGTTTTCCTGTTTTAGAAATAGAAAAATACTCTCGTTGATGAAGTGTACAATTCTGCCACTTCATAGATTTGCCTCGACCCCAGTCATCGTCTGGTTCACCGTCGAAAATCACAATCCCTTGTGGAATATCACCTTCGATGTAATTGAGTTGTGATTTCCAATACGACCACAAATGGGATTCTACATGATCTCCTTTCGTTACTTCCTTAGGATCAATAATGAATTGATTAGCATCACCGAAATTCGTGTTTTCAAGGTGTTCAAATTCGAGTTGCGCTGCTTCTATTCTGGGTGTTTTTTGTTCTCCCAAGTCCGGGTATACAGGAGATTCGTTGGGTTGTTGGAAATCACAACTCATCAAAACCAATAGAGCGTAAAGCATCGTACGTTTCATTTGACAAATGTGTTGAATTACCAACTCGATCCACCTCCGCCACCGCCAGAGCTTCCTCCTCCCCAAGAGCCACCAGAAAATCCTCCAGCAGAACCTCCAGATCCAATCCATCCTCCGCCAGAACGGGAAGTACGATTCGATCTTCTCAATCGTGGAATATGGTACGTTTTACGATCTACGTGCTTGCAATTGGCACATTCGTGCTTTCTTTCTCCTTTACCTGCAGAATAATAGGAAGGTGCAACAATTTGGCGATCATATACTTTGTAGTACGTTCTGAAATGACACTTCGGGCAGGTAGAATATTTGGAAAAAAGCGGACGGTAGGGAAGTACCAGAACATCATCTGATTTGTCGGTGATCCATACGTCGTAATCAACACTCTTGACCAACTCTTCGGTAATCTGTCCACGAGACAAGTATTCATCTTCATCCTCTTCACTAAGCTTGCGCATGATTTCACTCGTTTTGCCTGAGAAGCGAATCATATCTCTGTATCGTTGTCGCAGACGTCTTGCAAAAATCACCACAAAAACATGTGTAACAGGGAAGACTAGTGCCCAAATCCACAATCCGAAGTAGTTGATTGCTTTATACTTGGCATAGGGATCATTTCTGAATCGAGCTACTAACAGACCAATCAAGAAGATGATCAAACCGATAGCGTGCCACACAACCAGAGAAATGATGAGGTTTCGATTTCTGTTTTTTCGAATGGTTTCCTGCTCTTGTTGATACTGAATAGCTTCTTCCTCGGCAGATCGTACCGCATTTCGATCGACAACTTTCCCTGTCAGTTCCATCTGGAGGGCTTTAGCTCCCGCACGCAAACCGGAGGAATAATCTCCCATTTTAAAAGAGGGGATCATGAATTCTTGCTGAATTTCAACACATCGATAATCGGTTAAAACAGTTTCCGTTCCATATCCTGTTTCAAATTCAATTCTGCGCTGGTCCATGACGAACAAAACGAGTAATCCATCATCTCTATTTAGGTTACCCAATCCCCATTTGTTGAAAAGCTGTCCTGCAAAATCTTTGGGCACTTCCTCACCAATCGACTCCAGAACCACGAATGCTACTTGAAAAGAATCTTGCTCTTCAATCCGGCGACACATGTTGTCAATCGTTCCAGCGTCGTCTGCTGAAAGGATTCTGTCAGGATTGGAAACGTATCCAAGTAAACCACCTTCTTTTGGATTTGGGACGGAGTTCACCGTGTATTGTCCGATGGCGATCGTCGAAAATAGACTTAGGAAAAGTATCAGGCAAAACTTCATTAATCGAGTGCTTCAATTGGTTCAAAATCTCCTTCTACATCGCTCGTTTCAAGAGTCGAATTGTAGTTTGCTACAGCTGCCTGATATCTTCTTTTCTCAGAATTGATTCTGTTTTCACCACCTTGTAGTCGAACACTCATTTCCTGACTGATGTCCATGCCAGATTTCACATCCGATAGTGCCAAACGAAAGCGTTGTTCAGATTTTCTGATAGCGTCAAAGTCATACTCTGTAATGGATTCTTTTAATTCGTTTCGATCGGAACGATCATCGACCTGACCTACCATTTCCAGTGCAATATCATTTCGTCGCTCGATTGCCGAGGTGTACGCCGCTTTTGTTGTATTAACAGTACTCGTTAAGCGTGTCATTGTTTGATCGGGAGTTCCTGAATTCATTCCTCCGTTATCATCTGAGTTGACCGTTCTTGTACACATGAATAGCAAGATGAAAACAAGGACAAGTGCTCCAACTACGTAGGCAACGGTTCGAATTGTCTTTTTGGAAAAACGTCCTTCATTTTGAATGGTTTCTACTGCAGATAACACATTCAAAGCGATGGAATCCAGTGGGTCATTTTTCAGCTCCATGCGAGCATAATGTCCAGCTTTAGTCAGTAACTCATCGTTTTTCTCAACAAGTCCTAATTTGTAGTAACATTGAGCTAAAATGGCGTTCCCATCTTTGATATATGGATTGATAGAAGTCGCTTCTTCTGCCATGTGGATGGCGTCCGTGTAGTTTTCTACTTTTAAATGTCCCAGTGCGGCATTTAGCGTTTGCTCTGCCTTGATCATCAACTCGCCCCATTCACGTTCGGAGACACCCATACTTTCGGCGAGTTCCTTTAACTCTTCAAGCGTAAGCGGTCGGTCGGTTTCGAACGATTGAGACTTTACGACTTGTTTGATGTGATCTCTGAATTTATCTTCGGAAAAGGACATTGAATCGTTTTCAGCTAAGATAATCAAGTTCCGATTGAATCCATGATTTTCGATCTGTTTTTAGCCGGAAGAAAAAAATGACTTTCGAGGGGCTTTTTTGTGAAAACGTCGAGGCCTTTATCTGGTGCGGATTTCAAAAGAATTTGAATTATTTATCAACGAGATTCACGCTCTTTTGTGAATAACATCTGAGAGGCAATATCAAATCAAATCGAAATAGTTCGTTTCTTTGAAAATCACTAAAAACGAGACTCCATGGATACGACAATGACACAAGAAAGCCTTCAACAAGAAATCAACGATCTTAAAGCGAAATTAACTGGAGATATGTTCAGTGACATGGAAATCAAAGACGAAATTCACAACTTGGAAATGAAGTTGAATGGTGTGAAGCCCATGGATAGTCACTTCGATTGTGTTGGGTGCGGATCTTAATCCCGTAAAACATCCAACTTTTCTAAATCTTCTTTTTTCACCGTAGGTGGAAATGTTCCATTTTCAACTTTGTTGAGGATGAACTGTGCCGTGCGCTCAGCCTTTTCTTCTGAATCAAAACCATCAATTCCCTGTACTGAAGGAATGGATGTCTGATTGATAATCATTTTTCCTTGTTGGAAGATCTGATATCCCCAATTGTTCTCTGAGATGGATGTCACTTTATATGACCAATCTGAGTTTGTCTTGGTTTCGGTGGATTCATTAGGAATAGTATCCGTTATGACTTCTTCAACTTCAACAGGCGGATCATCTTGAATGTCCTTGTCATCTATCTCTGTATCGAGATCGCGCAAATCCTTTACCTGATTTTCATTTTCGGTACATGCTCCAAAAAGGATAACAAGAACGAATACGGAAAGTAGTTTCATTAATTGAATAGAATTTTATCTGAATATACAATTCCTCCAGCATCAATCAACTGGAAGAAGTAAGTTCCG
>JBGCDF010000472.1:0-8149 GCA_045105095.1 Crocinitomicaceae bacterium
CTGGTATGTCTTGGCCAAAACTCCGTGGAATTGGTGCTTTACAGCAATCTTATGTGTTTGGTTATAGTAGTAGCGTGCGCTGTCGGGTTGATCTTTCTTTAGGCATATATTTCCTATACTCAACAACGACTTCGCAATTCCCAATGAATCCTTTGCTTTCCGGAAACGAAAAAGCGCTTTCCGATAGGCATCACTGGCATCTCGATATCTTTCTTCAAGATCATAAATGTTCCCTATGTTCAGGTGAACTAATGCTATGTTTTCGGGATTATCTGCCGAAAAACTGCTCAACGCATCATTCAATAAAAGATGCGCTTCTTTAAACTCTTCCCTAGTGATGTAAATATTGCTCGAATTGATCAAGCAGTAGCTCATCAGCTCCTCGTCTCCGCAGCCTTTTGCTATGTAGTACGCTTCTTGATATTTCGACGCTGCAAGGTCAAGATTTCCCTTTTTCTTGTTGACTAAGCCCTGATATACATAGGTTTTAGCTAGAAAAAGTGAGTCTGAGTCTGTGCCTTTTTCTAAAAATAATTGCTGAGAGAGATCGTAATAATGGAGTGCTGAATCCAGTTCGTTTTGTCTGTAAACTGCTCGCCCCATTCTACATAGAGCTGTCATTTGACCGCCAACATAATCAATCTTCTCCGCGCGTTTAAGAATATTCTGAGCCATTTGAAAGGATGCATCTGGATCTGATCCGCAAACGTCATAGCAAACGTCATTCAATGAATCGATGACTTCAATAGTGATAGCGTTCGCCCTCAGAAAATCACATTTTCCGAAAGCGAACACTAACATTCCAATGATGATTATTTTATTCACCCTAACATCCCTTCTATTACTGGTCTTGGCTCAGCTTCCGATTCAGCTTGAACTGTCTTTACCTTCTTATCCTTTACCGTATTCGTGTCGACTTCAACGTACTCTATTTCCAGATCCCATGAATTAATCTCATTGGGGAAAAATCCGATTTCGAAATCGTGCTTGATATGGGAGTAGTTTCCTGAGCGAACAAACAACTGAAGGTGTAACTTCTCATTTTCCGACTCGGGCTTAGTAGTAATTTTATAGCCGCAAGATTCCAGACTTTCTTCTGGAAAGTCTGTATTCAATTGAATTGAGTACAAATTATTGGTTTCCACGTGGCTAGTTCTGTATAGTGTAAAGAATACACCGTTTTCTTCTCGTTCGTATTGATTCATAATGTAGCTTTTTTTATTGATTTAATTCATATTAGCTACAAATTTCGGCATCATTGTGCGCTAAGTAAATACTTAGTAACAGTGGTTTTATCTACTTAAATGTTGGTAGGAAAAGGTAGTTCGACTCGCGAGGTGCAGGTTATTCACACTCTTCTTTCAACCGATTATTATTCCATTAAGGATTCGAAACACCGCACAAAGACGGAAAAAATTGAGAAGTTTTCCCAAACGTATCCTTACTCTAACACGAACCGCTTACTTTCTGTCGTCCCATTTTCAAAATAAATTCGCAGGACATAGAACCCTGCCACTTTTGGACTTCCAATCACTAACTCGTAATTGTCATGTGCTTTGATTTCCGTTTTTATCGATTTCCCTTGAACGGTGAATACTTCAACAGACGAAATGATATTATGCGCCTGAATAGTGAGCAAGTCATCAGTAGCTCCTGGGTTCGGATAAATTACCGTTTGAGACGGCCCATCAAGAACATCAATTCCGACAAAATTTGGGTCATCTTCTCCAGGAGAACCGCACACGAAATCATCAGATAACAACCAGTAGACAGCACCATTTTGATCTCCAACAGGATTCCAATTACTGGAAACTAATGAATAACCATCGCCATCGGCCAATTCTTCCCATGGAGCAACATCATCGTACTCTACACGAATAATTGTATCTCCTTCGACACTCATAAACTCGATCATTTCTCCCCCGTTGTTCAACTGTCCGCCATACTCACCAAAGATGGGTACTCCTGGACATTTGAACCCTAAATCGGTTGCGTTACTGGCTAGTATAATAAATGATTGGGGAGCGATGAGTGTACCTAAAGGAAATGTGAAATCCACCCCATTAATGATTTGTACTCCACTTAAATCAATTGTCGAGGCTACGCTGGTATTCTTGATTTCAAGAAACTCCAATTCCGAACCAGAGGTTCCTCCAACATCCGGCGGATGGTACATAATTTCGGTAAGTTTCAGTGAATCGAAGTCATTTGCGATAAACAGTTTCATGCAGTGCAGAGCGCTCCAATCATTTCCATCTTTGACGCGAGCCATCAGCAAAATAGCTTGATTAATTCCAATATTTCCTCCTGTATAATTGATCGCTGTTGGAGAAATTGCTCCTCCTTCTAGTCTCGGGTCAACGCCATCTACCGAATAATAAATATCCCCTCCGTTATTTGGGTTTACTAAATCAAGTTGATAGTTATTCGGTACTGAAATCTCCTGTACTTCGATTGCCGTTCCATTGTTCTCAAAAAGTGGCGGATCAACGGTTGGATAGTATCCTTCTGCGTATAATGCATTCATCAATCGTTGTACATTCCCATTCATGAGACTATCAAGTCGGTCTACTTCGTTTTGCCAGTGAACATCTCGTGTTCTGGTCACTCCATCATCTAATCCATCTCCCCAACGGGCAGATTCAGCAATTACCGCGCTCTGGATATTGCCGTTCAATGTACTCCATCGTAATCGTGAGTTGTCATCTGTCATTGGGCCATTATTGAAACAGAGTTTGTAGACGCGATCAGCAAACTTCATCATGAAGTCTTGATTTACTTTTGAGCGATTAAACACTCTCGCTGAGTTCTGACCATTTTGATCCGTACTTTCAAATGCCGGATGCACCCAGGCTCCGTTATTGGCATTATTGGAAACATCCCATGACCATTCGTTATCCCATCCGAAATACATGAATGGTTCGCCAGGTAAATTTTTATTTCCTCCCCACCAGTTGTTTCCGGGCCAATCCTGGACTCCTGTCATCCAGGATAAAATCACGTAATCGCAAAATTTTGGAACGTTAAGGTATTCCTTTAGCTCGTCGTAGTTCGTCGCTGTAGTCAAATTATTGTTCACAATTGTGTTCATCAAATAATCGTAGCGAGTAGCATCTCCTCCTTGATTTCCACCATGACTGACTGCAAACCAATCGTCTTTTGTTCCTCCAAAATAGGTAGATGTAAAGCTTTCATCCAAGCGTTCAACAGGATTATAAATTCCCCAGTATAATCCGTTTACATATAGGTGAACAAACTCTCCATGGGAACCAATTCCAGAGGAGGCAATTTGCGACTGTCGAAACCACTCATCTCTGGTAAACGCAGTTCTGTCTTCATTCCAATTTCGTGTCCAGGCCCGATTGTTTCCGCTTCTCAAAACGATACGATCCAATCTATCGGTAGCATTCTCATCTGCAAGCACCGCATTTCGGAAGATGTCTGTTTTCCATTTAGATGGTCCATAACTCTGTTTGAATGATAATCTCATGGATCGTTTTAGTCGATTATGACTATGCGGCTCTATTCCTCCATCTACCTGCTCATTTAGGGTTGAGTCATTCGCATATAATAGTTCAATGGATGTTTTTTCTTCAGATGAGCCATCATACATGTTCCAAAAATTCGTCTTGGGCATAACAATCGACATGCTTGGAATATCTTTTAAGCCTTGAACAATTTCCCCAGCATATGCGGGAGAATTGACAATGTTCGGATCCATTCCATAATCATGTTGGGCGGTTCCACCTCCTCCAAGGTTGTAGAAATTATTGGGCCATCCAGCAATGTTTTCGGATTGTTGAATAACGTCATTCAAAAAGAGATACGTGTGGGTTTCCAAATCAGTTGTATCCACCCCGTCAATGTATCCGATTGCTCTTACTACGCTTGTAGTATTAACTGGAATACTGCCCGAATAAATTGTTCCATTGGTTGTTGAAGGCTCATCTCCGTTCAAGGTATAACGGATGACTGCCGAAGGATCAGTAGTTGTTAGCGTCAAACTAAATGAAGCATCACTGAATCCGCGTTCTTTGGAAAAAGATAGTTCTAATTGGGCGCTAAGCTCGTTGGATAGAAAGAAAAAAATAGAACAAACCAATAAGCGCAGAAGGTATTGCATTACAAGTAGAGTTACTAACCGTTAAGTGATCTTGTTGATCATTGAATCGAGGAACTTAGGATTTCTCGCTATACGCTCTCTCTTCGGTCAAATGTACAATAGAAGTAGCACTTTCCAAAAAAAAGAATGCTGCATCAGATGGATCTGATGCAGCATTTTTCTTCATTTATTTCTTTATCGAATCAAATTCACCAAACCTGTGACAATTTTTCTCTCGTCATTGTATTTGGTCTTGAACTCAATTTTCCATGTGTACGTTCCGTCTTGAACAAATTCAGTCGTTTCTGCGCCGTACGTTCCGTCCCATCCAATGCTTGCATCATTCGACTCAAAGATCACATCTCCCCAACGGTTAAAGATGAGCAATTGAAAATCAAACGGATCAAATCCTGAATGGAAAACCGGTTGGAAAGTCTGGTTGTAATTGTCATTATCTGGAGTAAATGTATTCGGTACGTAGAACAAGAGAACTTCTTGTACTTCGATCGATTGATAGGCTGTATCAACACATCCATATACCGGTGAGAACGCTAACAACTCAACAGTATAAGATCCTGTTGGTTCTTCTGGGAAACTATGCGTTGGGTTTTCGTCTGTAGATGAGTTACCATCATCAAAGTCCCAACTGTAAGTCGATGCACCCACGGTATTATTGTAGAA
This sequence comes from Crocinitomicaceae bacterium, assembly GCA_045105095.1. Lineage (GTDB taxonomy): Bacteria > Bacteroidota > Bacteroidia > Flavobacteriales_D > Crocinitomicaceae > UBA4466. The sequence goes on from JBGCDF010000472.1 coordinate 4,784, forward strand.
GTTCACTTCAGTATCTATTGACTGTACTATCGATGATGAAACATCGAAAGCAGCTGCAGGAACATCTTCAACAAATATAAAGTCATCATATAATGCCGAGTTCGAACATCCATTCACTGAAGTTGTCGTAAGACCAATATCGTACAATCCTCCTGCATCAAATATATAGGTAGCGCCTGTGCAATCACCTGTAATTGGAGTTCCGTCTACTGTCCATTCACAATTATCAAACGAACTTGAGGTTATCGATGTACTTGTAAAGTTGATTTCAATTGGAGCACATCCTCCCATAAGGTCAGCTGTAAAACTCACAACAGGTGGATCTTCCATTGTCACCCACATATCATCAGTAGAGATACAACCTAAGTTGTCCGCAGTCACTGTATACTGGAGTGACGTAGCTGGTTGCCATGGCGTTCCATCCACTACTCCATTATCCCAGTTGATCGGCATTCCCCATGGATTGCCCGCATTCACCGTTGCCCAATCTCCGATACAAACAATTGTATCATTACCTGCATCAATTGGTGGATATGTCGCTAAGATTGTGATCTCTTGTGTAACCAGAATTTGATTTCCACATGCATCTGTTACGCTGTATGTACGTGTAATGATTTCACCGTAACATACGTTTCCGTCAGATACATCACTCACCCATGCCACAGCTACCGCTCCAATACAGTTATCTGCTTCATCCGTCACCACTGTCGGATCAGGAACTGGTACATCCATCGCTCCAGGAACTGATAATGGCGCTGGATTCGACGCTGTTGGTGGAACATTATCGTTTACAGAGAATGTGTAGGTATACACCGAAATGTTACCCGCACAATCAGTATATGTGAACGTGAAAATTTTATCTCCCACACATACTGGATCTGCTGTTTGTGTCAATACTGGAACAATACTATTTCCACACGCATCAGTTACCGCTGGCGCTGTTGGAACATAAATATCTTCAACACACACAACTACTTCCGATCCGTTCGCAGGAACAAGAGGAGCAGTCGTAAGGTCTATCACATACGTGTAAGTGTACACAGAATTATTCCCTGCACAGTCCGTATAAGTGAAGGTGTATACTTTGTTTCCTTGACATGCTGGATCTGCACCGATCACCACCGTCGGAACAATACTATTTCCACATTCATCGGTTACCGCAGGCGGAACTGGTTGCACTGCAGCAGAAAGACATTCTACTGTTGTCGTTACATCCGCTGGAACAACTGGTGCTGCCACTGGAATAATCGTGATGAGTTGTGTAACAGTGATTGAGTTTCCACAATCATCCGTTACAGAATACGTTCGTGTAATTGTTTCTGGACAATTATTTCCGTCAGAAACATCTGAAACAAATGCAACCGTAGGTGGAACACCAGAGTTGTCTGCTTCATCTGTCACAACCGTTGGATCGGGTGCAGGAACATTTGCGAAACAAGAAACACTGATACTTAGTGGGTCCGATGCTGTTGGTGCTACTCCATCAGATATTTGAATGAGGTGATCCACTTCAATGAAGTTCCCACAATCATCTGTAATTCGATAAACGCGTGTAATCGTTTCAGGACAGAAACCTCCATCTGAAACCTCACTGATGAACGTCACAACTGGCGCCGCTGTACAGTTATCCGCCTCATTGGTCACAACGGCAATGTCTACTGGTGGGATAGGATTCCCTTGAATGACAACGGTCGTTGCAGGATTACTCGCAGTTGGCGGTGTAGTATCATCTACCGTTATTGTTTGTGTCGATGAAACAGTATTACCACAGGCATCTGTATATGTCCATGTTCTGGTAATTGTACCTCCACAGGCTCCTCCAACTAATCCTCCGTCAACTCCAGCAACTGATCCTGTTCCGTCACAGTTATCCGCCCAGTCGAGGTTGGTCATCGCAGGAACATCTCCAATGCATTCTACCGTAACATCTGCTGGTGCAGCGGCAAAAGTTGGTGCTTGCGTATCATTAATCGTAATTGTTTGAGTTGTGCTGCCTACGTTTCCACAGGCATCCGTGAACGTCCACGTTCGTGTAATTGTACCTCCACATGTACCTCCAACTAATGGGCTATCTACTCCAGGAACATTTCCTGCTCCATCACAGTTATCTGTCCATCCCAAATTCGTCATTGGTGGAACATCTCCTGAGCACTCTACTGTAATGTTAGCTGGTGCAGCAGCAAAAACAGGGTTCTGAGTGTCGTCGATTGTAATCGTTTGAGTCACATCCGTCGTATTTCCACAACCATCTGTGATTCGGTACGTTCGTGTAATTGTCTCTGGACAACTATTTCCGTCTGACACATCACCAATGTGAGTAACTGTCGGAACTGCTGTGACATCATCTGCTTCATCAGTTACAACCGTAACATTTGGTGCAGGAACATCTCCAGCACATTGAACGTTTATTGGAGCTGGGTTTGAAGCCGTAGGCGCCTGATCAATTGTTACTGTCATGTCATCCGTTGATGTACATCCAAAATCCGTTAACGAAACAGTATAGGTTGTAGTCGCAGCAGGTGTAACAGAACCCTGTCCGTTATCGCCAGCTCCGATTGTCCCAGAACCAGCACCTCCTGTCCATGCGTATGTCGCACCGTTATCGGTACTTACAGGAGCAGCTCCGATTGTCAATGGACCTGAACCTGGACAGTATATTAAATCTGGACCTGCATCTGCCGTTGGTCCTGGAGGAACAACAACAGTAAAATCTTCAGAACATGATGTTGTACCATCTGTGTAAGTTACCGTATACGTAGTCGTTTGAGTTGCTGTTACTGTCTGGTTCGCATTGTCTGGAGAACCAGCGATGTGCGCCCAATCGTAATAGAACGAGCCACAACCTACCGCAGCACTAATTACTACGTTATCAATTCCCCAGTTATCACAACATGTACCTGATGAATTCGTCTGAATCCACTGGAATTGTGTATTTGTTGTTTGAGCACCAGGTGGAATTGCAACTGTATAGTTGTTCCAATTCGTTAACGCAGGATCAAATCCACCGTTTGGTGGCCAATATTGGATCACTGTCCATGTCGCTCCACCGTTATTAGAATACTGGAGCGTTACTCCTTCGTTCGGTAAATCTGGGCCTTCACATGGAGAAGCTCCACCCTGAGTGGAATACACCATATCAAAACTGATTGACCCACCACAAGAAACATCAAATCCAACAGTCGTAAGTTGAGGGGTTCCTGCAGCAGTCGAAGCCCAGTCATATGGGCTTCCGTCTACTCCAGGACCACATGGCTGAGAGAATTGCGCTCCTCCAGTAGAGGCCCATCCAGGACCAGCAGTACCGAGGTTGAAGTTATTGCTCAGGACAGGAAGAACTGCTTCTCCCACAGCCGTAAAGTCGACTGT
>JBGCDF010000473.1:0-14455 GCA_045105095.1 Crocinitomicaceae bacterium
ACAGTAATGATCAATAATGGTAGCTTAAGGTCAATGCGGTATTCTTGTTCGTTTTTCATGTGGTTGGGTTTGAATGTTAGGATAGAAAGTTAAGAATAATTGTTCTGGCGGTCAATTTGTTATCACTTGAGTAGTCGGACTTCGGCTCCGCTCAGCCCTCCGTTCGTTACTTCGATCCACCGCGCGCGAGGGCTGAGCGGAGCCGAAGTCCGACTATGAAACAGAATTCACAAGAGCGAAGTCCTAGCTCTGACTTCCATTTCTCATGTCGTTTTGTACATGTACCAACCATTTCCAAGGTTGCGAATCATAATGATCCGATTGGGATTCATTTTTGGCGCACTTTTGTTATCTGGAATGAATAAGTACCCGACGGCATTGTCTAGCATTCCTCCGATAGAGAAATTGAGCGTTTCACCAAATTCAAGTCCTCCTGTTTTGGCGAAAGAGAGAAGCAGCTTTCGAAGGTCTTCAGAGTGATGTTCTCCCGCGGGAATGGAAGACTCGTCTTTTAATTCTTCTCCCAATTCACTCAAAATTTGATCTTTTACTCGATTAAATGCGTCGCGATTTTTTTCAAAATGATCTACAATTGTTTGGTCTGTCGACAACATGAGTGTGAGGTTTCCAAGTTCGTAGTCATAATCTTCTCGAGAAGTGATACCGGGAAAACTACTAGTGCCATTTTTTGAATCTTCAACTAATTGATCAATCTCTTCATCGCTCATTAGTTCAAGTTCTTCCTTCACTTTCGCTGGAATCTTCATCATGGCAAGTGATCGAAAAGCGTTGGCCTTCCATACTTCATCATGGATAAAATGAAGATAGCAATCGAAGCTAATCCCAGTAGAATCGCTAAAGTTAATGTTCACGACAGCCGTCTTGTTATCCTGTCCAAGCAGGAGAAATTCTGTTTTCGTTCCACCGTTGAGATCCGTTCCATTTGGATGCCCTTTGTAGCTGCCGGTGATGTGTTGTTCCAATTCAGGGAAAGTGTCTCGGGCGAAGATGGTTTCAGCGAGCGATAAAGGATCGAATTGACTAAGGGAAACGGTTGGCAGAATTAGGAAGAATAGGTACGTAATTTTCATTTTGTCGTATTTAGATCAACCGAGTTATTGGTCATGTGTAAACTTCCACACTCCTGTATAGTCGCCTACTTGATAGGTCCGAACAGCACCCAAAGAATCAATTCCAAAGCGATGATCAAAGACCTCTTTTTCAAGAACTAAGATAGTATCTAATTCCAATTCACTTGGGTGGTATTGTAATTCTTCGAACGGATACTTTTTGAATTTAGTCGGATCACTTTCAGGAATCATCAATAAGAATTTATTCTGTTCATCTACGAAATAATAACGTCCGAATTCGGTGAGATATTTTCTTGGAAGCATATACCCAAGTGCTCCTCCGTACCCATCAAACTCAAACTCTTTTATCAATTTACCTTCTCCGTTATACAATCTTCCACCCAATGCAGAGGTATCAGAACCAAACGCATAGGATGCAAATACGTGCCGATCACCAATGATCATACTTCCAGCTAAAAAGGCATCATTCCGTGTGACATCGGTCTTTTTTCCGTTAGAAGCTATAATCTCGGAGCAAGTCAAAAGAAAACTGCTGTCGGGAGAATAGCTTACGTCACACTCGCCTCCAGAGCTGCCATACCAGCAGTGATACTTGAATTCTGAGTTGCCATCGAGGTCAAAAAAGAGAATTCCTTGCACTCCAACATCGCTGTCTGGTACCCAGAAAGATTGAGTTAGCACAAGTTGCTTTGTGTGAGAGAAGTAGGTCTTTAATTCGGGGAGATGCATATTGCTCTGTGCAACAATACTTCCCAACTCTTTCATGTAATCTTTCTTCGTGAATTGCCTTTTCCAAACGGTGTTGTTCTTCGAATCCGTCAAGTGAAATTGATAGATGATATCACGACCTGAGTAACGATGGACCCGAATCGTGTTTCCTTTCTTAATGGGTTTTTCATCGTAGTAAACTGTATCGTTTTCATGGAGTTTTTGAGAAAGATGGAGCGTATATTCTACACCTTCTATGAGGAAAGTTGTATCAAACTGTAGAGATTTTGAATCTATGTAAGACTGGCCTTGGTCTAGGTAGATGGTATCTAAGATTGTTTCAATTTCTGACCTTTCGAACGCTTCTTCTTCTATGGTCTTATCGTTTGGAAGTGTTGAATCTTCCTTACAGGAAAGGAATACGAGCACTGATATAAACCACACAACAGATTTCATCTTAACGTTTGTCAAATTCGGTGTTGCACTTTTTACACTTATACACGGATTTCGAGTACAACGGGAAAACAGAAAAAAACAAGGCCGTTATCATCGCAATTACCCCTTTTGCATCTTTCATTGATTTAAAATCAGTGTAGAGGTCTGTTGATTGACAATTCGGGCACATAATCGACTTGTCCTCTTCATCAGTGAGTGGTGCTGCATCAATTTCGGAGATTACTTGCCTAGCACTTTCTACATCTACTTTGTTCACTTGAAGTCTTACGCCTCCTACAGCAAAGTTGAGTAGAGGATTGAGGGTGACAATATTTTCATCCATTATGTAGGACGCAATGCCTTCACCTTCGAGTCTATTTTGGACAATATGCGCTTCAATAGCTGTATTGAATACCTTTACTGTAATTAACTCCATTATTTACAATTAAACAACTCGTTTCAATTCTCCATCTCCCACGTAAAGCAGGTAACCCGAAACATTCGGATAGTTCATCTCATTCAAGACAAGCGCATATTCTTTTACTTGTCGTTCATCCTTTGCATTAGGAATTCCGGTTTTGTAGTCGATGATAAGTGTTGAATTTTCTTTCAGAATAATACGATCAGGTCTTAAGGTTCTTTCCTCATTAACGATGAATTCCTGTTCTGATAGTACAGACTTAGCGTCTTCAAATAGCGCTCGATAATCACGCTGATGAAATAGCTCATTCAATTTTTCAATCAACGAATCTTTAAATTCGTTAGAGATATCTCCCGATTTAATTCCAATTTCAACCTCTGATTCAATTTCCTCTGCTTTCTCAATCCTACTGATCAACAGGTGGAACTGAATTCCAAATTGCATTTCTGGTGAGAGGTAATCGCCATCGCCCAGTGCTTCGTTGTCTTGCAGGGAAATGTGCGGAAACCACAACCGATCTTGAATGGATTTCGGTGTGAAAGAAGTATCGACTTCTTCAGAAGCAGTGTCTTCGCTTTTCCGTGGACCGCTATTCAAATCTACTTCGAGTATTCCTTCGTTTTCTGTCACTTCTGGCATTTTCTCCAGGACTTCGTGAAAGAGCTTTCCGAATTTCGCCTTGTCGTAGGCGTTGTGTATGTACAATCGTTCTTTGGGGCGCGTCATTCCCACGTAACAGATGTTGACATTATCTGTTAGAATTTGTTCTTTCTCTTCTTTGTTCGCCGCTTTCAAAACGTCTAGCACGTCCTTTTCTGCGGGTTTTTTATAAACGACGTAATCACCTGTTTCCAGCAGAAACTCGGATTGGTTTTGCAACTTGAAATCCATAGAAGGCAGAATGACTACCGGGAACTCCAATCCTTTGGACTTGTGAATCGTCATGATTTTTACAGCGTCGTTGCTCTCAGGGATTTGAACGGCTATTTTATTCTTCTTCGATGCATAATCTTCGAGGAACAGTTTCAAATCAGGGCCGCGTTTTTGACCGAATTCGAATGCGATATCTGCCAAATGATGCAAATACGGATCTTTCAGTTCGTCATAGCCCATTAAGCGATAAAAAGACTGAATGCAATCGTACAGACCTTCGTATTTGAAGAAGAAGGAAGTGTAGCCTTTGAAGTGATCGTTCAAAAATTGTTGGTCATTGAACGCTCGATAGGTCGTTCCTTTGTCAGAAGTATGCTCCTGAATGTAGGAGATGTAATCGTTGAACGATTGATTATTTACTCGAAAGTAGATTTCAGCGAATTGCTTCGTTTCTGTGACGCCACTCGGTTTTAATCTTCGGTGCAGATAAGCAATCGTCAGTTGAACGCGCAGGTTCGTATTAATCAATAATGAATCGGAAGAAACCACTTTGTATCCGAGGTTGGTCAAGCCAATGGCCCACGCGTTACAAATGCGATTCGTGATTCCCAATATACTAATGTCCCCTGGGTTAAATCCATCCGAAATACATTCGTCAACCCATGTTTTCAGAATGGGAATTAAGTCTTTTGCTTCTGTTTTTTCTTCTTTGGAGATGATGTGAACGCGACCATTGAGTGATGATTTTGGTTCCTGAGAAACGGAATTGTAAAAACTCGTTGAGATCTCTGGCAAGCGACTGCGCATTTCGTCAAAGAAGGAATTGTTCCAGTTCACAATTGTGGGGCTGGAACGCCAGTTATTTTCCAATGGAAATACTTCTCCCATTTGATCGAAATAATTCGATTGAAGGGCAATATTTGGTTCTCCTTCGGGATTGTAAATCTTCGGTAATTCCACAAATTGTTCGGCTACGCCATTTTTGAAACGATAGATCGATTGTTTCGGATCGCCGACAATCAAGTTTGTGTGTTCCTCAGAGATGGAGTTATGAATCAAGGGAACGAGATTGAGGAATTGTAGGCGAGAAGTGTCTTGAAACTCATCTAACAAAAAATGCTGAAAACGCGTTCCCAATCGTTCGTAAATGAAGGGCGCATTTTCATTTTGAATGAGATCGGAAATCAATGTGTTGAACTCTGAAATTCGAATCAATTGCTCGTCTTTCTTCACGCGATTCAACGCACCTGCCATGTACTGCAAGAGTGCCATGTTGAAGAAGTTCCGAAGGAATAAGGAAAGTGAAGCATATTCTTCGAGGTGGGTTGACCAATATTCACGAATCGAAAGGAGTTCTTGCCTCCATTGTTGCGGGAAGATTTTCTTTGAGGTGTCTTCCAGATCCATGTTCTTCGCCAATCGATTCCCGATGATTTGATCCTGGATAGGAAGTGTGTCGTACTTCGTAACCTTTGTAAGGTCGCTAATCGTATGTCCACCGCCATGAATGGAACTTTTATCGATGTCAGTGTTTTCGAAAACAGACTTGAGAACACTCACGCGAGCGAGAAACTCTTCGTCAATTTTCTTTTTGCGTTGGATCAGGCGACCATATTGTTCTTCTGAGAAATCCATTTCGAGCAGGCGTGCAACGATGGTATTGTTCTTCTCACTATTGAGAATACCTCCAAACTTGATCAATTCCCGTTTGAAGTTCCACGATTTCCCTTCATCGACATTCGACTTGGCGTACTCAAAAATCAATTTGTTTAGGGCCTGATTTCCCGCTTCTCCGAGTTGATTCAGAATATCATCGACAATTAATTCAATCAATTCAGATTCATCCAAGACCACTTCAAACTCAGCAGGCAAATCCAAATCTCGACCGAAGGATTTAATCAATCGAAGGTTGAACTTGTCTATAGTCATCACATGAAAATCCTCGTAACTGTGCAAAATGAGCTTTAAGGAACGCGAACATCGCAGAATGACTTCTTCTTTCGGAATATTCAGTGTTTGAGCAATGTCTAATGTAAGTTGAGCCGCCTTATTGTTGAAATGTTCTGGAGATCCAATCTGATCAAGAGCTGAAATGATGCGCTCTTTCATTTCTAGGGCAGCCTTGTTGGTAAAGGTCATGGCGATAATCCCAGAAAAGGCATCAGGTTTACGTTCATTACCGATTAACAATTCGATGTATTCCTTCACTAAATGGTAGGTCTTTCCGCTCCCCGCTGAAGCGTTGAAAATCTTGAAAGGTTTGATGTGCTCAGATGAAGAAACTGCCATGCCGACTAAAGTACACAATCCACAATAAATCATCGAATCCTACCGTTAAATCAAGCAGACAGTTTTCATTTGAGAAGGTGGAACCTGGAAACTGTTCCAAAAACTTCTCAGAAGTTCTTTTAAGGAGAATGTGTTTAGGCATTCTTTACCAGTCATAGCGAGTTATGGCGAAGTGAAGATAACGACAAGACATCGACTTAAAAGAATTAGCGGAATAAAGATTTCACTAGAAAAGGGCACCTTTATCGTTTAGAATTATTAGAATATCTCAATATTCTTTCTTCTCTAAACTCAAAGTTGCTCATTTTCAAGCGATCTGAGTGCGTTTTGGAGCAGTTTCCAGGTTCAGAATTAATCCGTAAATTTGTTAGGTATGACAACTAGAAATCTCCTTATTCTCTCAACGGTTGCGCTAAGTCTTTTTTTTACTTCGTGTAAAGACAAAGTAGAAGATGAACCCAACGAACCAGAGACAAGTCAATTGTCCGTATGTGTTCAACCCGTTTTTGGTAGTGAAATTTTGTATTTAGATTCGACCTATATGACCGCTGAAGGTTATGGTGTTCAATTCACAGATTTGAAATTCTTTGCAGAAGATGTGCGCGGGCCAGTTTCCCAATTGAAAGATGCGTCATTCTTTGATTATCGCGGAACAGGCATAGCTTTGTTTACGGCGGAAGGAAGTCCTGATGATCATGCTTCATTGGACGGGAATCTTGGGGTTCAAGCGTCATTAAATAACAGTGATCCATCGGCTTTTCCAAATGATAATGTCTTGAATATCTCTAATAGTGGAGGAATGCACTGGGGATGGAATCCAGGATATATTTTCATCAAAGTGGAGGCGAAAGTGGATACAATTCCTGACGGAGTAGACTTATTCGATCATAACGTGATTTTTCATATTGGAAAAAATGAAAATTTACAGACGTTTTCTTTCTCGAACATCAATTGGCAACAAACGGGAGATCTGAGCTACAATTTTCCATTGAAGTTGGATCTACAGCAATTCTTGCAAAACGGTTCTGAAACAATCGATTTACAAACGGAGTTCACGTCACACACGGCCTCAGGCCAGGAAGCACTTTCCACAAAAGTGATTCAGAATTTTAATGCAGCTATTTCGGAATATTAAATGAAGTACCTATTTGTATCCTTCGTGGTGATTGCCGTTATACTTTCGTGTAATAAGGATAAAGTGGAGTATGAGCCGACACCATACGAGTTGGAAATCCCATCCCATTTTCCTGATATGATCATTCCTGAAGACAATCCCATGACGGTTGAAGGAGTGGAATTGGGAAGAATGTTGTTCTACGAGGAAAAGTTGAGCGGTGATAATTCAATGGCTTGTGCCAATTGCCACGCGCCATCAAGTGCTTACTCTGATCCGAATCAGTTTTCTGAAGGGATTGATGGAATTCAGGGAACGAGAAATTCAATGGCATTGATCAATCTCGGATGGGAAGATGAATTCTTTTGGGATGGAAGAGCGTCGTCTTTGGAAGAACAAATTTTGATTCCAGTGGAAGATCCCATTGAAATGCACGAAACTTGGCAAAATGTAGTGTCAAAATTGAGTGCTTCACAAGATTATAAAAACCGGTTCTTCAAAGCATTCGGAACTCCGGGTATTACGAAAGAGCGAGCGGCGAAAGCGATGGCTCAATTTTTAAGAACAATGATTTCGGGCTCATCCAAGTACGATGTGATGTACAAATTCATCAATGGATTGCCCTTAAATACAGAAGAGCAAGCTATTTACGCTACAGTTACTCCAGAAGAATGGGGTGGTTATGATTTATTCAATAGCCTCAATGGAGCAGACTGCTTGCACTGTCATAATGGACCGCTAGCACGGGTGAAGAAATATTCGAATAATGGCTTGGATGCCACTTTTACTGACTTAGGTCGGGGAGATATAACAGGTAATCCGTCGGATAATGGTAAATTCAAGGTTCCAACGTTAAGAAACATTGCTTACTCGGCACCGTTCATGCATGATGGGCGTTTTGCAAGCTTGGATGAGGTCATTGACCATTATTCAACAGGTATTGAAATGAGTCCAACGATTGACCCTTTGATTGAATTTGCCAGTCAGGGAGGAGTTCAGCTAGATTCATATGAAAAACAACTGCTGAAAGCATTTTTATTGACATTATCGGACGAATCGTTCATAAATAACCCGGCTTTTCAAGAGCCGAATTGAATAAAATTAAATGGGAGACCAAAGAAGATTAACAACGGAGGAAAAAGCACTGAAAGTAAACCTTACCAAGGATATTTACGGGTGCTTCGCGGAGATTGGAGCAGGGCAAGAGGTGGCTGCGAATTTTTTTAAGGCAGGAGGAAGCTCAGGTACAATAGCATATACGCACTCAGCTTATGACATGAAGGTGTCAGATTCATTGTATGGTGAAGCGTCGCGTTATGTATGTGAAGAACGATTATTGACGATGCTCGGCACGGAGTACGAAACACTGAAGAACAACCTTCCAGGTAAGTTCGAGGAATCACGATTTTTTGCGTTTTGTAATACAGTGGAATCGCTGAACTACCACAAGACCAATCAAGGTCAGGGCTGGGTTGGAATGCGCTTTCAATTGAAGCAAGGCGATGAACCCAATGATGTGATTTTGCACATCAAAATGCACGATAGAAGCCATAAAGCACAGCAAGAAGCATTGGGGATTTTAGGAGTCAATTTGATTCACGCCATTTATTTTAACGAAGCTGATTTAGATGTCTTTCTTGAAGATTTGGTGTACAGACTACCACGAGAGAGAATGGAAATTGACATGCTTCGTTTGTCGGGCCCTCAGTTTGAAGATATCGACAACAGAATTATCGCATTGAACCTCGTGAAACGAGGAATTACCGATGCAACTATGTTCGATTTATCAGGAAACGTTCTTCAACCTGCAACGGCGTTGTACAAAAAGAACATTTTGCTGGCCCGTGGAAGATTCCGCCCGGTTACGAAAGTGCACATCGACATGTTGGAGCGTGGAAAAGAGCAATTCTTGGAAGAAGAAGGAGTTGCCGAAGATAAATTGCGCGTTATTGTTGAGTTGACCTTAAAGGATTTAACAGCGGACGGGAAAATTTCCGATAAAGATTTTGTAGATCGTGCAGAACTTCTGGGAACTCTGGGCTATACAGTAATGATTTCAAATTACCTGAAACATTACAAAATGGTCGATTATCTTTCTTCGATTGCAAGAGGATACGCCCTTGGAGCAATTGTCGGGATTTACAACTTGCAAACTATTTTTGATGAAAGCTACTATGAAAATCTACCAGGAGGAATTTTAGAAGCCTTTGGACGTGGATTTGGAAGAAGAGTAAAAATGTACGTGTATCCTGCAAACAATGTTGAGACGGGAGAACTGCACGATTTGAGTACGCTCGAAATTCAACCGAATCTATCGGGATTATTACAGTACATGATTGACAACGAAAAACTGGAGCCAATCCAAAACTACGATGAGCGCTTGCTAGGAATACTTTCAGATGATGTATTGTCAAAAATTAAGGCAGGTGCGTCAATGTGGGAAGAAGATGTTCCGGAGGAAGTAGTAAAAGCCATCAAACACTACGAATTGTTCGGTTACACCAAAAAGAAGGATACGGTCAAAGTTTCAAGCTAAAACGACAGCATGCCGCACATAAAAAATGCCTTAATTCGTTACCGGATCATTGATAAGTGCTTGCGGAACAAATACAAACCTTTTCCTTCGAAACAGGATTTAAGGGAGGCATGTGAAGAATCTCTTTTTGGAAGTATTGACGGAGCGCATATTTGTGATTCTACGATTGAAAAAGACATGTTTGCCATGAAAATGGAACATGATGCGCCCATAAAGTACAGCAGATCATACGGCGGATACTATTATGTCGATCCTGATTTTTCCATTAATGATATCCCGCTGACTGAAGATGATCTTGGCGCCATTGCTTTTGCAGCCAAAACCTTGATGCAATTCAGAGATGTTGATTTATTCAAACAATTTGGAAACGCAATTGATAAAATTGTGGGTAAAGTGGAAGTAACGCAGGAGGGAGGAGAACAATTCATCCAATTCGAGCAGTCATTATCCGATACTGGAAGTGAGTTTTTGTCGCCACTTTTGGAAGCGATTAAGCAGTCTTTGTGGGTGAGTTTCGACTATACCAGTTTCGTTTCCGGACAGAAGAAAGCACGAAAAGTAATTCCCTTGTTATTGAAGGAGTATCGAAATCGTTGGTACCTGATTTCCTTCGATGCATCCAAGGATGATTTTATTACATACAGTTTAGATCGTATGACTGAATTGGAAATCTCAAAGGAACCAGCGGATAAGCCAGAGAATTTTAAACCAGAAAACTACTTCAAGTACGCTGTGGGAATCACCAGTGGAAATGAAGACCCTTCAGAAGTGCGATTCTCAGCAAATCTCATTGCAGCAAAGTACATCGCTTCACAGCCCTTTCATGCCTCTCAGCAGTTGTTAAAAGAAACGAAGGATGCTAGTGAGTTTTCATTGAACGTGAACATTTCGGAAGAGTTGATTCGTTCCATATTGAGTTATGGTGGGGAAGTGAAAGTGCTGAATCCACCTGAATTAGCAGAAGAAATTCGAAAGCGTGCGAAATCCATTCTCGACAATGCTTAAAGTCCTCTTAAGTACTACTTTTTTGATGCTTTCTATTACTGGGTTCACTCAGAGAGATAGTTTATGGCAAGATTCGATTCTTAGTGACGCGCGCTTGTTTTTCTCGGAGGTAGATCGAATTGAATTGATAAAGCTTGAACCTTATTGTGAAACGAATTTGAGGATCGATCATGAATCAGGCAAGACGAAAGAGGTTGTTTACTGTCGCGAAGAATCGATTCTCCATTCTCAGGATCCCCGTTTCCCAATTGATGTTGAAAGAGTAGGAGATAAATATCAACTTCAATCGGATGAAATTGATTCACTTTTCAATATGTTATACATTGGAGCAATTTCGCATTCTGCGGCGTCCTGCTACAACCCGAGACACGGCATCATTTTCTATAATTCTTCAGACAGTATTATTGGCTTTTTGGAGATTTGCTTTGAATGCAATAGGATATACAGCCTGCCCGGTACTCCGAACATGGGGCCGCTGGAAAATAAGCCTTTCAAACAACTTAAGGAGCTATTTCGAGAAAAAAACCTAGTTAATTCTGAAGATTAACTAAACGAATTCGCAGGGATATCAACGAGTTCATTTTTGATGGCGTAAACTACCAAACCAACGACATTTTTCATTCCTGTTTTTTGAAGCAAGTTATTTCGGTGCCCTTCAACAGTTCGTGGGCTGATGAATAATTTTTCACCAATCTCCACTGTGGTATACTGTCGACAGATCAGATCCAATACCTGTAATTCGCGGTCGGTCAATTGTGCATAGGTGAATTGGATCTCACGTGCGCGCGTAGGGTGAATTGCGTTTTCCTTCAATACTTCAAGGACTTTTCGGTCATAGTAAAATCCATTTTCGTGCACACCGTTAATGGCAACAATTAGGCTATCGGGATTTTCATTCTTCAAAATGTAGGCGGAGGCTCCAATTCTAATCATACTTAGAATGAACGAGGTACTGTTATAAGAGGTAAGCGCAATGATTTGAATGTCCGGATACTTCTCACGAATCACTTTCGTCGCTTCAACCCCATTTAAAACGGGCATGTTGAGATCCATCAAAATGATATCAGGTAAGATTTCGGCTACGTCTAAGGCATCAATGAGTTCTTTTCCGTTAGACGCATTCAGTATTACATCGAAGTTGGGGACATCTTTGAGGACAGCTCCGAATCCACTTCTTACCAATCCTTCATCTTCTGCTATGGCTATCTTAATTGTCTTTTCCACGGTTCTCTTTTTTTGGTAAATAAATGTAGAAGGCAGATCCTTCATGTAGTTTAGAGGAGATATCCATCGTTCCTCCTAGCATTTCTACTCGATTTTCGATGTTCATCAGTCCCATTCCTCTTCCTGAGTGTAGGCCATTTTTGACATCAAATCCAACACCATCGTCAGTAAGCGAGAGATCCACGTTTCCATCCCTATCAAGTAGGCTGATTCTGATTGTTTTGGCTTTACCATGCTTCAGGGAATTCTGAATAAGTTCTTGACAAATTCGATACAGATATAATTTGTCATTTACATCAAATAAAGTTTCCTCATCATCAATGTTTGTTTTGAAATCAAGCTCAATAGAATTCGTTTTACTGTAGTTGAAAGCTACTTCTTCCAGTGCGGCTACAAGACCAAATTTTTCGAGTATGGGCGGTAGTAAATCATGCGATAATGAGCGTACTCTATCAATTACACCTTCTGTAATAAGCAAAACGGCCTCTGCTTCTTCTTTGTATAAAGAAGAATCGACCTTATTGATTCGATGAAGTCCAAGAGAGATCAGATTCAATTGTGAACCAACGTCATCATGCAGATCTTCCGCAATTCGATAACGTTCTTTTTCTTGCGTTTCGATGTTGTATTGGATGAGGTCCGATTTATGTTTCAACTTCAATTCCTGAGCAGCGAGTTTTTCATTGACAATTTTCTTTCGAGAGACGAAGAAAAGTAAGATAATCACCAAAACTAAGGCGATGACCGCAAAAAGAATGAGTGCAACATACAGCGTTATGTTGTCTGCGTTATCGGTTGAGTTTAACATGGTTCCAAAGAATCAGAAGTAAAAAAATAATGTAGGCATAGGCATGCGTATACCACAGTCCTGCCTGATCGATTGTTGCAACGTCTTTCAGAAGGTTTCCGAAGAGAAAAATGACCAAGCTTTCGCTAACGAACAGTAAAATTCCTGCATTGACAATGAGGTATTTCTTTGATTGAACATCGGCACCAAGGACCTCAAAAAAGTAAGCGACGGAGTATACCACGATCGTTCCATTTGACAGGAAAACTCCCAAACTATTGAAGTCTTTCACGGATTCGATCCAAATAGAATTCAAAACAAGAAGACCAGTAACGGCTCCCGAAGCAATAATGATCAGAAGCCGTTTTGTCTTATTTTGAGTCGTGCTCCAATAAAATACAGAGAACGCGATAAATTGAAATATAGAGTAGAAGTGTAGCACGGTTAGGTTGTTCCATTCATTGAGCCAATAGAGCATCGATATCCCATGAGCGATGAAACCTCCTATTAGATATAAAGCAATAATTCTCCAAGGAAGTTCATTTTTGGTGAACTTCAATGACGTGAGTACACCCAAAAAACCGAGCATAATCAGTGTCACTAATCCTAATGTTAGGAAGTATCCCTCCATTTATTCTACTGATCCATTCATTTTATCAGCACGTTGGGGGACAAGGCATTGTGAAATCATAAATTGCACTGTCTCCATCTGAATCCTGCAAAATTGGCAGGTTATCTTGGTTCACACCTGTGAAGTATAAGCGCATTTCTGAACTTTCCGGATGTTCTTCATAAGGTGTAATTCCTATGTAGGCGCGAACAGAAGAAGCGCTGTCCCGAAGTCTCAGGATCTCAACGGCCATAGCCAAGATATCGTCTTTTGGAATATTGAATGTATTTGCGAGTATTACATTACCGAGTTTTCCGTTGTTTTCATACGAAACGTCTTGCCACGCCTGAGTATTCGTTTCAAATTCACTGAGATCAACAGTGTCGGTTTCAGTTGTTTCTTGTTCAGTGAGTTTTGCTACTTCTGTTTTCATAATAGTAGTTTTACATTTTTAGTTAAAAATCAAAGACATAAGAATAATATTGATGTCTTGTTCCCAAAATTAAGCAATGGACAGAGGGTATGTTAGCGTAGTTCTCTCCATTTCGAGAAAACAGGTGTTTTTACGCATTCCCTTTTTGAGAAGATGCAAGATGTAATCCTTCTTCTAATTGGTTCACCGCATACTCGGCTATGTCTATTTGTTTCTTGTTAGAAATTTACCTTGATAGAACAGGTTTTTTCTTGATTTTTCATTGTGAGTGAATTAGTGGTTATTGTTTTATTCTCTGTCTGCAATGGTTTCATTTTACAGCAGAGTAACAATATACTGATTTAATGAGTGAACTCATCAAAATTATTAGAGCGAACTTTGGGCTTTGAGAACACTTGAGTATCTTCGTCAAAAAAGCATAAAATGGATTTGATCATCACCCAAACAAACGGCGTTTGCCATATCAAACTAAACAGACCAAGCGTATTTAATTCGTTCAATCAGGCGATGGCAATGAATTTACAACGCACCTTGGATGAATGCGAAAGCAACGATGAGGTTCGTGCGATTGTGATTACGGGAGAAGGAAAGGCGTTTTGTGCAGGTCAGGATTTGGCGGAAGCGACAGACCCGAATGGTCCGGAAATGGAATCCATTGTTCGTGAACATTACAACCCAATTATTGAGCGCATTCGGAACATTGAAAAACCCATTATTGGAGCGGTTAACGGTGTGGCAGCGGGGGCTGGTGCGAATATCGCTCTGGCGTGTGATATTACTTTTGCGACAGAAAGCGCCAGTTTTATTCAGGCTTTTTCCAAAATCGGATTGATTCCAGATTCAGGAGGCACCTTTTTCTTGCCACGAATTGTGGGGATGCAGAAAGCCTTGGCGTTAATGATGACTGGAGACAAAGTTTCGGCGAAAGA
>JBGCDF010000474.1:0-20914 GCA_045105095.1 Crocinitomicaceae bacterium
CTCTTCAGAGTATACGATCAGTGTCTTTTGAATCACAGAATCGCACCCAAATGTCGTAGTCAAAGTGTCGAAATAAGGCCCTGCCATGGACTGATATGCTCCAAAAATTGCTACACTATCTCCAGCACAAATTGCAATATCCGCGAGTGACTGCATAGGTACCTGAGGGTAGATGATGAGAGGTCTTTCAATCACAGAATCGCATCCAAAGGCTGTAGTCAAAGTATCGAGATAATTTCCTGAGGTCGATTCGTATTGCCCAAAGATTAACGTACTATCTCCAAAACATAATTCTATTGGACTCAGAACTGTTGATGGGACTTCTGGCAATACTGTGAATTGGAAACTTGTATCATTTAAACAGAGATTACTCATCGATTGCAAGGAGAAAGTGAAATCACCCGTGGTATCTGCAACCCACTGAAGGTTGTTACCGCTCTGAGATGTAACTCCTGATAGACTCCAATCCAATATTGTTGAAGGAATGGTATCATAGAATTCAATTAGGCTTGCGAAACACGCTGGGTTCTCAGGTATCAATTCTTCGAATGAACCATCACAGTCGTACAAGGTATTGACCGTGGTATTCGTAATTATTGCAGGGTTAAAATCAAAAAAGATCTGAGCTGTATTCTGAATACTTGTTCCTACGGGAAGATTCTCTTTGAGATTTATTCGATATCTGACAAAACCATGACTTTCAAGTTCGTTCACATTACTATCGGGCAGCATAATATTTTCAAAAGTAAAAGTCACCAACCCCGTATCATTCACTTCAATATGAACTGGATCACTTGCTGCAATAGGGTCAAGTGAAAACCAATTTAAATTGGCGTCTAGCTGATCTAATATAACAACTGTGAACGCAGTATCTGTTCCCGTATTTTGAAAGCGAATTGTATAGTCCAACTCGGTTATATCTGGAGAAACATATCCCAATGCTCCAATACCAGCTGGCTCCACTACTTTGTCATTCGGATCATAGGCACAGGCAAGGATTTGAGAAAGAGTATCTGCATAGTTCGCTATTTGAATTCCTGCACTGTCCACATCATTAATATGTAATATTGACACCAGCGTATCTCCAATACTTGTGAAGCTTGGCATATAAACGACCAGTTGAATTTCCTCCATCGCGAAAAGATTAAGGCTGTCGTAATGCCAATAAACATGATTGTTCACAACAGAGTCGGGGCTTACTGCTGCAGAGACAAAAACTATGGCGGTATCTAATTCTAAATCGATGACTCCAGAAGGAAGATTAGTACCTTGATTTTCAAAGTTAATCCAGTAATTTATGGCATTATTACACCTCGGGAAAGCTCCTGTTAAGCTGAGGTCCAAATCGGAAAAAACACTATCGGGATAAAAACCAAAATCCAAACTATCTATTAAAGTGTAACTGGAATCGTTAACCACTGTATAGCTTAACGAATCTGAAACAATGTGCCAAGAAGGAATGCTATCGGGCTCCACAACAAAGGCTCCAGTTATGGACGCAAAATTTAATATATACTTTCCATCAGCAAAGGTATAGGTGAAGTCATTTGCTGGCGTGCTTATTACTGAGGCAAATCCCATACCTACGTCACCCGAGTCAAAGACCCCACTTGTGTTTACATCATAGTATACTCTACCTCTTAGCTGCTCTTCAAATTCAAATGTGTTTTGATTGGATACAATCTTATCTCTAAACCCAGAGTACGAAATGATGTCCAAATCAGTATCGCCATCAAGGTCAGCAACTAATGATCCTTTTGGGTTTACCAAATCAGTAGTAATTATCTGTTGCGGGCCGAAATTACCTGTCCCATCATTGGCATACCAAACTGTTTTATGGTCGAATGATGATGTTGCTACTATATCGATGTCACCATCTCCTTCTATGTCAGCAGGAGCAACTGTATAAAGGTTATTATGATCACCGAAAAGAGATACAACGTGTGGGCCTGCAAAAACTCCCCCCCCACTATTCTCATACCACATTACTTCATCATCACTTCCAGCATTGACTAGAACAACATCTTGAAATCCGTTTCCATCGATATCGGCGGTCGCTATATCTACAGGAGTATGACTTGTGAAAGGGATAAGTTCAGAACCAGAGGCAAAGCTACCTCCTCCAAGGTTTTCAATCCAAATCACGTCACTCAATGTACTGTAGACGATATCCTGATCTCCATCATTATCCATATCATTGGTAACGATATCGGTGGTTGTAATGTTCGAAGCAAGCGTTCCGGCTTGTGTGAACGAAGCTGATCCATTATTTTCAAACCAAATGAAGTTTGCCGAAAGGGTAGTTGGAATAAACAGAATGTCTAAATCGTTATCGCCGTCTAAATCAGATGTAATTGCTTTACCTCCCTCACTAACTACTGAAACGACCTGAAACGTTCCGAAATTACCGCCTCCTAAGTTTTCAAACCAACCGACTTGTTCGCTAGAAAATCCTGGATCGGTAGCTACAATTACGTCCTTATCTCCATCATTATCCAGATCTCCTGAACTGACCGATGTAGGATTATCCAAGAGTGTAGAAATGTACTGCTGGGGTTCAAATTGACCGTTAGCAACGCCTTTAAACCAAAAAACCTCATCTTCCGATTGGCCAAGCAGTAGCATATCCACAAAGCCGTCATCATCCAAATCAACTACTTCAATGCTGTGAGGGTTTTGCGTTGATCCTGTAACATATTTTTCCGCAATGAAGTTCCCTGTTCCATCATTCTCAAACCATCCCACTTTGTCATTATCTGAACAGAAAACAACGTCTTTATCACCATCATTATCCACGTCAGCAATATTCACTCCCTTGGCCTCGTCAGCAAGATTGGTTAATACTGTTTGAGTTCCGAATGAACCTCCTAAATTTTCATACCAAGCTATTTTATCATCGTTGAATGATGCCGATACTAAATCAAGGTCATTATCCCCATCAAGGTCATCTAGGAATATTCGTTGTGCTCCGTTAGTCGCAGTGGTAATGACAATTGGACTTCCAAAAACTCCTGTTCCTCCATTTTGATACCAAGCAATACGATTACCGTAAAAAGAAGCTACCACAACGTCCTTATCTCCATCGTTATCAACATCCGCTGCAAAAATGTTTTTCACGCCGTTTTCTACGGAGGATATCACTTGTGCAGGCCCAAAACTTCCTGAGCCGTTGTTCATATACCAAATGGTAGTTCCTGTGAAAATTCCAGAAAAAGAGATGAGATCGTCATCGCCGTCTCCATCTAAATCTGCGGCATGTATGGCCGTTGCTCTTGTTACGCTGGACGAAACAACTTGTGCGGGACCGAAATTCCCTGACCCGTCATTTGCACACCAAGCGAGTGTATTTGAGTCATAGGTAGAGAATACGATATCCAAATCCCCGTCCATGTCCAAGTCGGAAACATCGAGATCTTCAATTCTAGGGTAGGTGCTATTTGCTAATACACCAAGACTAAAATTACCACTTCCGTCATTTGAGAACCATTTAATCTCTCCACCCCATGAACCTCCGATGACATCTATAGTTCCATCTCCATCTATGTCGCCAGCATCTACAGCATTGACACTTAGAAAATCGTCGGTAACCATTTTCTGTCCATAATAATTACCGTTTCCGTCATTTTGATACCATGTAATTTGCCTATCCATTCTTGAAGACACAAGGAAATCTAAATCTCCATCTTGGTCTAAATCAAAATTTTCTACGTCAGATGGTATATTAATATGTGCGTTCAGTATTTCTATATCAAGAAATTGACTGAAACCATTCAACGTAAATAACAAAAAAAGTGCACTAAGATATTTGGGTAAGGTAAGGCTATCTTTCAGATTCATAGTTGTTGTTTTACTTCAGACAAAGTAAAGGTATTTGACCGAGAAAAGGGTTCACCCTGTAGGGTGAATTTAGTATGACAGTGTCTATTCCCCAGCATTTACTACCGTTTCAAGCCACTAAGTTTACACATAGTGATTGGATCATTTAAGAATTAATCTTTGTGTCGGGTCTTTAACAACATCCCATTCACGTTCCGAAAGTGAATCTGAGAGACTAGTATTTAGCGCCGTTACGTCAAAAGATGTTTCAATTGTGCTTACTTTGGTTTTAACACCTCCTTTTTCTTCGAATGATACTGCTAGGTTGTTCAGAGCTGTCGCAACACCAAGGGAATCTGAGATCCTATAGGAGAAGTTTAAGGATTCATTTTACTTCTCGCTTGTAAAATCGGTTTCTCCCTCAATTTCGTAGGTATACTCCTGATTGCTAGTTTCCAGTCAGTTTCACATAATTTTACCTAAATTCAACACATTGCATCTACTATGAAAGCCTTTCTTCCTATTCTGATTATGAGCTTTTTCTTTACCTCTTGTTCGACCTCACCTCCATCTGAGAAGAGTTCACAAGATGAGAATGATCCGCAGGAAGAATCCTTACTCAACACAATTGAAATAGTGGGTGATGCGGATACTGTCGACATTTCGCTCTATGACATAGTTGGACTACCCTGCCCTAACTCTTCCACCTATGCCGGTGGATCATGGACCTATGAAGAAGCCGAAGCACGAAAAGACGAAATCTACGATATGGCTCTTACGCCAAAGTATTTCAACTGGAAAAACCCAACTTCAGGAGGTGCAATTCACATCAACAAAAATGATGAAATCGAGGTATACCAATTTACGTTTGGAATCTACCAAGGAACAATGGGAGATACCGCTTTAGTAATGGGAATAGCAGCGAAAGATACTTTTGTAGTTGTTTCCACCGATGAAGTGGGACCGAATGTACAAGGTGTTGGCTTCGGAAATGAAACGAGCATATTAATCACTTCCGAAATGGATTTAACAAAGTCCAAATCATTTCCGAAAGTACTAGAAGAATTGTTTCATCCAGGAGATCGGATTTATTATCTGAAATCAAAAAAAGGAAACTGAACAAACACCAGTTTCCTTTCTCAAAAAATTGCAATTCTTAATTAGCAACCTTCATCATATACATAATGAACGCTAGATTGACTCTGCAGCCATGCGCATGGCTGTTGCAAACCGAACATGGCATTATACATTGCGGCTATATGACCATAACCTCCCATCATGAAGTTACTTCCACTACTTCCGTTTCCAACAACACCGCTTCCTAAATTAACAGTATTGCTAATTCCATAGCCACTGCCAGATTGAGTGATCGCAAAGGCATGTGTGCTTCCTGTCGATTGTGACAAATTTCCGATCATAGATAATCGATCTAACACAATGTTATCGAAATCCTCCTTGCTTTCATAATACGTGTACTCCACTTCAGGGTACTCATAATCCTCTATCACTTCATACTCTTCTGACTCTTCTGCCTTCAATTGTACTTCATCGGTATTCACCGTTGACTCTTCCTGAATGGGATCAATTACTTCCTTTTCGCAAGAATAGAATGAAAATGCCAATGTCAATGCCGCGATCGATAACGCTCATAATTTTAAATACTTGTTCATAGTCACTAAGTTTTGTTTACTCTATTATTTGTGGAGGGTTAGAGTCGATATTTCTCCTTGTTGATTCGTGATTCGCAATTACTAATCTGAAGCCAATATAAGCTCGTTTTCCCTTAAAAAAAGTGGCGATTAAAATTGAGCACTCCTCAATTCAAATTGATTGAAAATGAGTTCAAAATGAAAAACTCGAAGCAGTCAAAATTCACATTTACAGGCTACCAGGAATAGGATCCTCACCCAACAATATGACCGATCGCCTCAAGGAATCATTCATCTGTCTTCAATACAATCCTTATCTTCGAACACATCCTCCTTTTCCATCAAAATTCCTACCTTTGATTCAAACAATATTTCAATGAACAATTATTCGTCTACCGTAGAATCGCGTTTCGTCAAATACGCAAAAATTGATACCACAGCAGATCCAAATTCAACGAGTTTTCCATCTTCTGAAATTCAGAAAGATTTGGGAAGAGAATTAGTTGCTGAACTCAAAGAACTCGGTGTTGACGATGCTGAAATGGACGAGTGGGGGTATGTTTTCGGAACGATTCCGAATAACACATCAAATCCTAACTTACCGACAATTTGCTTCTGCTCGCACATGGACACTGCTCCTGATGTGACGGGTAAAAACGTAAAGCCAATTGTTCATCGAAATTATGATGGAAATCCGATTACCTTGCCAGACGACACTTCACAAGTGATTACGGTAGAGCAACATCCTTACTTGAAAGAAAAAATCGGTGACGACTTGATCACAGCAAGTGGACACACTTTATTGGGTGCCGATGACAAAGCGGGCATCGCTATCATCATGGATTTGGTGCATCATTTATCGAAAAATCCAGAAATACCTCATCCAACGATACGCGTGTTGTTTACTCCGGATGAAGAAGTAGGGCGTGGTGTAGATCACCTCGATATGGAAAAATTAAACGCTGATTTCGGATACACTTTGGACGGTGGAGTTTTGGGTTCATTGGAAGATGAAAGCTTTTCTGCGGATGGAGTTACCATCACGATAAATGGTGTAAGCGCACATCCTGGTTATGCGAAAGGAAAAATGATTCACTCTGTGAAAGTTGCAGCTGAGATCATTGAGAAATTACCGAAATACAGCTGGTCGCCTGAAACGACCGAGAATCGAGAAGGGTTCGTTCACCCAACATCTTTCAATGGAGGCCTGGAACAAACAAAAATTGATTTCATTATTCGCGATCACATTACTGCAAAATTGGCGCAATACGAAGAGCGCTTAGAAGGCATCGTGAAATCAGTTGTTGAAAAGTACGATGGTGTGAGCTACGAATTTGAGGTGAAGGAACAATACAGAAACATGAAGGAAATATTGAAAGATGTTCCTTTCGTTTCCAACTACGCGATTGAGGCCATGAAAAATGCAGGTGTTCAGCCTAAGCCAACGATTATTCGCGGAGGAACAGATGGATCACGCTTGTCATTCATGGGATTGCCTTGCCCAAACATCTTTACTGGAGAAATGGCCATTCATTCACGTCACGAATACGTAAGCGTTCAGGACATGGAAAAAGCCGTTGCAACGCTCACAGAACTGGTTCAAATCTGGTCAACACACACAGCGTAGATGGATCACAAACTGATCATAAAGGACATTGAGAGCGGGAAATTTGAGAACATCTATTTCTTGCATGGAGAGGAAGCCCTTTTCATTGATCTGATTACTGATGCCATCATCAAACATGCGTTACAAGACCACGAACGCGATTTCAATCAAAGTATTATTTATGGAAAAGAAGCGGACGCCCTCAGTCTGATTTCTGAAGCGAAAGGATATCCGATGATGGCCGAACGCCGATTGGTTGTCTTAAAAGAAGCGCAAGATTTCCGAGGAATGGAAGACCTTCTTCCCTACTTCGATGCTCCGAACGGTCAGACGATACTCGTTATCAATTACAAGTACAAAAAATACGATACCCGAAAGAAGTCCATGAAGGCGGCAGCCAAGAATGGACTCGTTTTCAAATCGGAAAAAGTCAAAGAGTACCGACTTCCAGAGTGGATCAAAAGTCATGTCATTTCTAAAGGATATAGCATTTCCCCAAAAGCATCTATGCTCTTGGCAGAATTTTTAGGGAATGATTTGAGCAGGATCGTTAATGAAATTGAAAAACTCGGAATTCTCGTAGAGAAAGGAACAACGATCAATGAAATTCACATTGAAGAGAACATTGGAATTTCGAAAGATTACAATGTCTTTGAATTAATCAATGCGGTAGGTGCTAGAAATATCGAAAAAGCCAATCGCATTGTCGATTACTTCGATCATAATCCGAAAGCAACGTCGATTATTGTTGTGGTATCCAATCTTTTCAATCATTATTCTCGTTTGATGCGCATTCATTTCATGCAGAATAAATCGAGAGACGCCATTGCCTCAGCGTTAAAGGTGCACCCGTTCGTTGCAGGTGAGCTTCTGAATTCATCCAAAATCTACAAACCCAAAAAGATTGCGACCAATATTGCTGTGCTTCATGAATACGATCTGAAATCCAAAGGTGTTGGGAATACCTCTTTCACTCATGGTCAATTGATGAAAGAACTTATTTTTCGTTTGATGCACTGATGCGCCTCTTCTACGATTCACATATCGAACTGGATGCCGAGACACATCAACTTTCGGAAGAAGAGTCCAAACACATTGTGCGCGTTTTGCGTATGTCAGAAGGAGATCAACTAGCCATCGTCAATGGAAAAGGTGGTTACTTCGAAACAGAAATCTCAGTAGCTCATCCCAAGCGCTGCACTGTGAGCGTGCTGTCAACCGAGCAAAGTGAACCCTTAAAACATGAGCTTCACATCGCTTTGGGTCCGACAAAATTGATGGACCGCATCGAATGGTTCGTGGAGAAAGCAACGGAAATAGGCATCACAGAAATCTCGTTTATCTCAGGGAAAAACTCGGAACGCGTAAAGATGAAACCAGAACGCATATTGAAAAAAGTGATTTCTGCTATGAAGCAATCGAAACGTCGTTTTCTTCCGAAAATTAATGAGTTAGTTACAGTTTCTGAGTTCATCACAGCTCATCCAAACGGGCTCATCGCTCATTGTGAAGAAGGAGAAAAATTGACTATTCTCGATTCATTCGAATTGACCAGTTGCCCAATTTTGATTGGCCCAGAGGGAGATTTTACCCCCAGCGAAATCGAACTAGCTCAAAAAAATGGCTACAGAGCAATTACGCTGGGAGAAAATCGATTGAGAACAGAAACAGCTGCTTTGTGCGCGTGTGTGTGTGCTCAATTGAAAATCGACTCAAAAAACGCTTGAATCTTAATTTCCACTAATCAGGTACGCACGTAGATACTTCATCTTGTTTACATTCTTTAGCTTGCCCTATGTTCACAGGATTCGTGTACGGCTTAAAATAATACTGTGTGAGTGTTTTTGCAACCCTTGGATGTCCCATTAATGGAGACCACCAGAGCCCAATGTCATGGGATGGATCATTCGTAGCTGCTGTATACCAATTAACTCCTGCTGAATGCTTACAGCTTGCACATTCGGACCAAGAAGTTGTATGATTAGCTTGGCACGAATCTAAATCTCCCGAACCATAAGGTATAATAGTCGCGTCTACAATCAAATCCAATTCCTTCGACTTATCCGATAGACATTCATCCCAGTACGAAATGTAATTATCAACGAAAAAATTCTCTCTGTCGGGCGCAAATGCAGCTAAAACATCATACAATCTGTTATCACCACACGATGCTGGTGCTCGCTCTGGAGAATCGAAAAGTGTGATATGGATTTTATCTAAATACCCTACTCTTTTTAAATGTACTCCTGCTTCGGAAACGACTTTTGTTCCAAAACTATGTCCAAGCAAATGAAGCTCATGCGGCACACCAGATTTAAGAGCTGCATCTACTGCTTCCTTCATCATAAGTCCGACAGCTCGAGTACGTTTCTCAACTCCGCAGAATTCGTCGTAATCTTTTCCCTCCAACAATCCTATCCAATCCGTTTCAGTGGCTGAAATGTCAATCCAACTAAATACCAAAACAGCAGACCCTCTATCAGCCTCCAAGATAGATTTTGCCAGAGGGAAGAAAGATCCTACAAAAAACCGCTCTCCATCTGCAACAGCGTCGGGATCCCAAGCTAGTAGTGTTTCTCCTGGATGATGTTTCGCATACCAATCAACAGCAGGTTTGTATCCTGGAGCCCAGCCATGTGTTATAACATGTACATTCTTGTTTTCGATACTGCCGTCGGGGATGTTTTCAATGACTACATTTCCGTTAGCATCTAGACTCACCCGATGAAGTCGCTGAAGCGGAGTAAGTGATCCCGTTACGGCTTCTTCCACCTCAGTTACCTGAGATTCAATTAACTCTTTTGTTTCAGAACAGGAAGTAATCATAAAAATTGAGGACGCAAGAAACAACATCCCCACAATCGTTTGAATAGTTTTCATAATAGTGATTTTAGTGTGAGGCGAACAAAGTAAGAAAATTCAACGAATCAAAAATGATGTTCAGAAAACCTGTATCTTAGCAAAACAGATCACAGCATTCGTATGAGAGCACTTTTATTTGCCATTGCCTTACTAAGCACAACGTTTTCCTTCGGGCAAAACATGCAAGTAGCTTTTCTGAAGTATGGTGGCGGCGGAGACTACTACGCGAACCCAACAGCGCTTAATAATTTAATTTCCTTTTCGAATAAAAATCTCGGAACGAATATCGATAAAGAAACACCTTATGTTGAAGTAGGAAGTCCTGATCTCTTTCTCTATCCATACATCCACATGACAGGGCACGGAAACGTTGTATTCTCCAGTCAGGAAGCTGATAACTTGAGAACGTATTTATCCGGTGGCGGATTCTTACACATCGATGACAATTTTGGAATGGATGAATTCATTCGTGTGGAGCTCAAAAAAGTGTATCCAAACAACGAGTTAGTAGAACTTCCTTTCGATCACGAAATTTTCCACCAGAAATATGATTTCAACGGCTTACCAAAGATTCATGAACATTCTGGTAAACGTCCGCAAGCTTTTGCCATCATTGTGGATGGAAGAATCGTTTGTTTGTATACTCACGAAACGGACTTGAGCGACGGTTGGGAAGATCCTGAAGTACATAGCGACCCTGAGAGCAAACGTCAAGAAGCACTCAAAATGGGAGCCAATATTTTGATGTACGCATTTATGCAATAGACATGATAGAAATCGTAGACTCGCCCCCTTCGAACGAAACACCCAACCCAACTTCTTCTACGAACAGAATTCTTCACCTCGACATTTTTCGTGGCTTCGCCATTTTGGGAATTTTTATGGTGAATTTTTTAGTGATGAATGAGTCATTCCTTTTCAGGGATACGTGGTTGATGGAATGCTCCGATATTTTCTCAAGCACCGGTAAACTGAATGAGGTCGCGCATTGGCTATTGGAAACATTTTTCTTTAGTAAGTTTTTTCCCATTTTCTCATTTTTATTTGGAATTGGTGTGGCGCTTCAAATTCGAAGTTTGAAAGAGAAAAAAAAGAGTTCAACGCTCTTTCTCTTTAGACGTTTTACTGCCCTTTTCATTTTTGGAATACTACACATTTTATTCATTTGGTCAGGTGATATACTGCATCTGTATGCATTATTTGGATTCATCCTGATATGCATGTACAGAGCAAATACAACCGTAATTTGGTTGACGGCACTCGTACTTTTTGCTTTCCCTTATTTTGATGAAATCTACCTGTTTGTTTGCGATTTCTTCTCAACCGACCCGCAGCAATACTTAGCCAATTTATCGCGCTCTCAAATTGCTGATATAAAAGTGAATGGATCACTTCCTGCCGACATGCAGTTACGTTACTTCGAATACATATTCTTCACCGATGTGATCGTTCAATTCGTTATTCCAGTAGCATTGCCGATGGCACTCCTCGGACTTTACGTAGTAAAAAAAGGAATCATCGATCGAATTGATTCTTTCGTGAATAAGATTCGACTTCCATTTTTGATTCTTTTTATTCTGATTGTCACCTATCGTTTTGTTTTCCGTTACTGGGCTTGGGAAGTATTCGACATTGAGCACGGAAGCCTGCTTTCCTTCTTCCTTTGGTCGATCTATATCATTTCCGAAATAATGCTATCGTTTTCGTACCTCATCGTCATTGTACTTCTCTTGAGGACGAATCTTGGGCGGAAACTGCTTTCTCCACTCCAATACGTTGGACGAATGGCTTTCACCAACTACATTTTACAAAGTGTTATTGGGTATTTAATCATGCAAACATTCGGATATTACGAATCATTCGATGTATTGGGATGTATCCTAGTCGTGCTTGTTGTATTTGCCTGTCAAATACCTCTCAGTTGGCTTTGGTTGAAGTATTTCAAATTCGGTCCACTAGAATGGCTTTGGCGTTGCATCTCCTACTGGAAGGTTCTAACTATAAGGAAAGTAGAACGTTCCAACCACTAATGAGAAATTGCCTACCTGCAAAACAAACACTTATCAATCATTTAGTTATACTATCCATTACAAACAGTAATGGATAAAGTATCGCTTTTCTAATTCTTTTAAACTATCATTACTTTTTATGTATCAAAAACTACTATTATCATGATTATTCGCCCAATACAATCGATTCAAAAAGCATCCCTACTTTGTATCTATCTGCTGTTTGCAGGTTTTAGTTCTGCTCAGGACTACGTTGATATCTTCAGAGCATCAGCGAACTTCGCAACAATGGGCAATGTGGAGAATGATCAGGAATCGAGTATTTACAATCAACAAATGCAATTGTATCTACCTAAACGATTCAGTGAGAAATTTGTTCTGCTCTCCGGTTTCACTCTTGAAAACACTTCTCTCAACCTATTGAGCAATTCTGGTCAACAAAACTTGCAAATGGCGCGATTGAACATAGGAGCGAAAATCAAACATTCCGATCGATTGAGCGCTACCTATCTGGTACTGCCAAAAATTGCTTCCAACATGCAGAACATCAACTCTAATGATTTCCAAATTGGTGGACTTGGAGTATTTTACTACAAAATGTCCCAAACATGGCAGTTGAATTTTGGATTATACGTTTCATCTGAGAATCACGGAAGTACAGTAACGCCACTCCTTGGTGTCTGGCACCGCTCAAAGAATGAGAAGTTCTTCATCAACGCAGTTTTACCAATTCGAGCAGACGTCAGCTATAATTTGTTCAACAATTTCAGTGTTGGAGCCGACCTACTCACTTCTATCAAATCGTATGACTTATCTCAAGACCTAGGTCAATATTATGTACAAGAAGAATCTATTCGAGGTGCTCTCTACGCTTCTTATGGTTTTCTCGATAATTCCTTAGTCTTTAGAGCTAGAGGTGGACTCGACTTAACCGATTACAGCCAATTCAACACTGGCGATAAAATTGGAGCACAAGTGCTTGTGTGGCCAGTGAGTGGCGACAATAGAAGCCGTATCAACCCCGAATTCTCTACAGCGCTGTACTTCGGATTGGATTTAATCTACCGTTACGATTTGAGAAAGGAGAAAAAATAGCATTCAATTTCGCTTTCAGTAAACGCTAAAAGCACAAAATTTTAACAGGGTCTCACTTCGAGATCCTTTTTTGTTTTCAACTACTCATGTAAAAACGTAGATTTCGTATCTTGATAAAAAGATCTAATTACAACCTACTGAATTGCAATACTTTACACTTTAACCGTTTCGTTTTCGAGCATTTCCCACAACCTCAACCTGACGAATAACGATGCATCCGTCACCTATTTTCCTATTTGATTAACTCAAAAGACCCTTTCACACATTCAAAAAGGCGCTGATTACTTGTACATCTATCTTCATTCGGTGTAATCAGTACAGCGATTTGTTGCTCTACAAAACCTTTTCAGAATGACGTTTTATTCATCCAATTTAACCATTTCAAATACGGACGTTTATGTCCATACGGCCGCCGGCGAGATCTCGGAAAAAGCGAAAAACATCTCGAAGGAATTAGACATTATTGATACTAATTTGTACCAAGGCCATTCAACAATGACGAACTACGTGTACATTGATGCTCCCATTGAAAAAATGGTCAATGTTCTCGTAAACTACGATGTCTTCTACTTCCTGGATGATTTTTTCGGAGAGGATACCAATACAGGACAATTTCCGAATTTAGGAAAGCTATTTAAAATCTGGAATGGCGAGGAAACACACGAATCTAATCAGACGAAAGTCGATAGGCTCTACCGATCAATAAGCTACGTCAGCCAAGCGCTGCGTGAAGACAGTCCGAGCTCTTTCTTCAAACGTTACACCCGCTCCGTAATTGAGCACTTGGATTTTTCCTTGAGTAAAAAGCACTACTCTTCCGTGGACGAGTACATCTCCATTCGACTCAGAACTGGGGGCATGTTCTTGCTGATTGATTTGATTGAATATGTTCATTCGATTTACCTAAGCCCGGAGATCAGAAACAATGAATCCCTGAGCATACAAGAACTGCAAGAACAATGCGCGCTAATTGGAGCATTATCCAACGATCTGTTTTCATACGCAAAAGAAAAGCACAGTGATTACAATCTAGTGAACGCATACTTGGTCACACATGAGGCGAAGAGTTATCCTGAGGCCGTAATCAAATCAATACAACGCGTAAATGACATCTATTCGGACTTTCAATCAACAATGGAACGAGCAAAGGCCAACATAGCACGCTTATCAAAAGATGAACAGAAAATCGTCTCGAAATACTTCGAGGCCTTGGAGGTGATTGTCGCGTCTTCTTACCATTGGCAAAAAGTAACGAACCGATACTATCATCCTGAAAATGTATTTGAAGACATGAAATTTAAAGACGAAGTATCAACATAAGTACTTTACAAAGAATGTTATTAGCTAACATCATCACCATCTGAATGTAGTAGAGGAAAATTCTCGAATTCCGTATCTTGCAGGAAAATAAAGTTTATGAAACCCTACTACATTCCACTTTGCCTGCTTCTTCTCTCTTTTACGAGTATTGGTCAAAACTTGAATCTGACGAATACCGCTGCGTTCGACGGTGAGCCTTATTTGATCATCGATCCAACAAACGACCAACATCTTGTTGCTGCATGGATGGGATTCAAATTGGGCGAAGGGATCATTATTAAATCCAAGTATTCTAATGATGGAGGTATAACTTGGTCTACTGTGAATGAAATTCCGCACATTTCAGGAGCACTTTCAGCTGCAGATGTTTCTTTGGAATATGACTCCAATGGAAATCTCTTCATGTGTTACGTCGATTACGATAATCAAAACTTTTCACAGGGAGATGTAATTATACGAAAGTCGACGGATGGCGGCGTGACTTGGGGCAGTGCCGTAAGTGCCATTTCAACCGTTGATTGTCCAAATCAACTATGCGTAGACCGACCGTGGATCGCTATCGACAACTCGACAGGACCGAATAACGGAACCATTTTCGTTACATCCATCAATGCTAATCAACCGACATTGGTCGTTCCTCCGTATCACTCATATTTGGTTGTAAGTGAAGATGAAGGTGCGACGTTTTCTACTCCACGATTTGTTGATACGACAAACTACTTAGTGGGAACGATCACCCAAGCTGGGACATCTCCAATAGTAGCGCCGAATGGAACATTTTACGCAACGTATCCAAGTTATGATACTGGTCAAAGTCCATTTGCTCATATCTACCTCGCATCTTCCACAAACAATGGAGTAGATCTCGATCATGCCAATGCATACACCGTTTTGATTCCTGGCGTACAAGATCCTTTTGCGAAAAAAGGCGGAACAATGATTTGCGATCCATCGGAACCGAGTCACCTTGCATTGCTATTGTTGGGACAAGAAAATGGCGATCCAGATGTCTACTTCATGGAGACCTACGACGCAATCAATTGGACCACTCCCGTTCGCATTAACGATGATCCAATTGCCAATGGAAAAATGCAGGATCTCATTTGGGGCGCCTTTAATGAAAATGGTGATTTAGCCATTTGCTGGAGAGATCGAAGAAATGCCTCTGCCAATGGATACCAAACGGAGACAGAGATCTACGGCACCATTCGCTACAAAGATTCGACCACCTTCGAACCCAACTTCCCGATATCCAGTCAACAGGCACAACACGATATAGTACTCGAAGGAGCGGGAAATGATTTCATGAACGTACAATTTGTCGGAGACACCCTCTACTCTATCTGGGGCGATGTCCGAACGGGAACGGTCAACATTTTTCTGAATAAAATGAGCGTCTCCACAGGAACTTCTTCTGTCCAAACTATTCACAGCGAAGACCAATTATTGACGATTTTTCCGAATCCTGTCAATGAATCCTTTACCATTGAGCAATTCGAAGAATTCGACCACTTCCAGTTGATTGATGCGAAAGGGAAAGTGAAGAGAGAGATTCAATCGAAAGTAGTTGACACATCCGATCTTCCTTCCGGAAGTTACTTTGTTCGGTTTTTGGTCGACAACAAGGCGTTTACAAGTCTGGTCATTATTCAACATTGAAAACAACGCGTAACTTGAGAAGCATTTTTTTGAAATTGTATAGAACCGAATCATGCAGAAAACTATCTTAATTATCCTTTTGGTATTGAGTGCCACGCTGACATTCTCTCAGGAACCACCAATGAGCTTAGACGATAGCAAGAAAACAGCTTTGATGCTAGCTATCGAGGACAATGACCTCACGAAAGTGAAACAATTAGTTGAGAACGGAGCTGATGTGAATGAACACGACTTCATGCTCGAAACGCCTCTAAAGATGGCTATCCGAAGGAAAAACCTAAACATGGTCGAATACTTGGTCGAAAAAGGAGCAAAAGAACGGCTTGCCCTTGAAGAAGCCGTTCGTCAGGATAATATTCAACTCGTCAAATTCTTGATTGAGCAGGATTTTAACATCAGACAGTCCATCGTCTATGCAGCTGAAAATAACAATCTTGCAATGGTCAAACTACTTGCTTCAAAAGGAGCAGATGTAGATTTTACACAAAAGAGACGCAAAGGCTTGTTTCGCAAATCCTACGTTTCTCCAATTGGAAAGGCAGTTTCACACAACAATTTGGAAATGATCAACGTGCTGATCAAGCATGGCGTTTCCAGAGAAACGGCGATTCACGAGGCTCTGGACTATGGCAAGAATGAAATTGTTTTGAGTTTGAGCAAGGACATGGAAGATAAATCCTGGTTGTTAATTGAAGCATTCGAGCGATCGAATGATCCAATCGTCAAAAAATTGATTGCTCAGGGTGTACCTCCGAACTCTATCGATAATGATGGAAATTCCATGTTGCTAATCGCCGCGTCCAATGGGGATTTAAGCAAGGTTCAGAAATGTGTTGAAGAATACAATTTATACGTCTTCAAGAAAAACGTAGCAGGTGAAAATGCACTCATGAAAGCAGCAAGAAAAGGGTCTGTGCAGATTTGTTCTTACTTGTTGGAAAAAGGAATCACGGTGGACGCCCAAAACAATAAAGGCGAAACGGCCCTTTTTTACGCCCTAAACGATGGTTCGCGCTCAGCCTTTGATTTCCTCGTGAAAAACGGAGCAGACCTCAACCACAAAAGCCTAGATGGTAATACACTTCTACTGAAAGCAGCCATTAGTGATAGTCCTAGCTCAATGATGCACTTGATTTCACTTGGAGCTGACTTAAAACATGAGAACAAACTGAATAAAACAGCTTTCTACTATGTCGCTTCGAACTCTGACGGCTTTTCGTCAAGCGGAGTTGAAATTCAAAACACCTTTCTACAATCTGGAGCGGACGTAAACACCAAAGGGAAATCAGGTGAAACACTTTTATTCAAATCGATTGAAAAGGGTGATTTGGATCGTGTAAAAGAGTTAGTTTCTATGGGAGCCGACCCAAACACACAAGATCGAAAAGGTGAGCGACCGTCCTGCCGCGAGAGTCAAATCATCAAGTTCTTGATTGAAAAAGGAGCGGATATCAATGCTACCGATGATTGGGATGACACATACATGTGCACGGCTATCAAACAAAAAGATCTGGAATTAGCCTACTACCTCGTCGATAAGGGTATTGACGTAAATAAGCGTTGTTATTTCGATGAACAAGCAATCATCAAGGCGGTGAAAGATGAAAATCTGACCTTAGTTCAGTTCCTCGCTGAAAATGGCGCTGATGTGAACTCTATTGGCTACTTCAAGCAAAATGTCATGGATTATGCTGAGAAAGAGGGTAACGAAGAGATCATTGCGTACCTGAGAAGTCGTGGCGCCATGACCAAGGAAGAGAAAAATGAACAGTACAAAGCGACAATGAAACTGGAAAGCGATATTAAATCGGCATTGGTTGCAGAAGACTTACAATCAATCATTGCATTAATGTCTCAGCACGATGTATTGATCTTGCAAGAAAAAGTGGTGCAAAACATTGCCTACGTAGCAGCCAAGAAGGGTAACTCGCAAATGATGAATAAATTGTTGTCTGACGATGTTGATTTTGACATTAACTCCCCAGTAAATGCGAACAGACAAACAGTATTGTTTATCGCGACAGTTTACTCTCAAGATGAGCTCGTTATGGACTTATTGGCGAAAGGTGCAAATCTGGGTCATTTGGATAAAAACGGTAATAGCGCAGCCGATTTCGCTTCTAAAAAGAGCACAAAAAAGATTTTCAAAAAATGGCATAACTAACTCATCATCAAATTAAAAAGACAGTAGAAACCTCATCTAGACAACTTTATTGCCTTGCCTCTCGTCTGAATATTTGAGTTTTTTTTCGTAATATTAAATTAGTATTGCGCACATGTTTCCTTAATATTAAACCTGCTCTATGAATAAACTTCTACTAACGGTAACATTATTTTTGTACACCTTCGCCTACGGCCAATACTGCTTAACTGGCGG
Organism: Crocinitomicaceae bacterium; assembly: GCA_045105095.1. GTDB lineage: Bacteria > Bacteroidota > Bacteroidia > Flavobacteriales_D > Crocinitomicaceae > UBA4466. The sequence continues at coordinate 18,394 of JBGCDF010000474.1, forward strand.
ACCTTCTTCACCAAATGACTCCAACATTGAATCTGTTTCACTCAACGGTCAAGCTGGTGGAATATCCTATACTGGATGTCCTGGTGTACTCGGTGTTGAGCAGTACAGCGCGCAATCCGTGGCCTTGGGAGCGGGCAACAACTACAATCTATCCATCCAATTCGGAACGTGCGGAGGAAACTATGGTGGAGCTGGAGAAGCATGGATCGACTTTAATCAAAATGGGATTTTTGAAACTTCTGAATCATTAGGAACTTGGTCAGGTACGCCTCCAACTGCAATAAGCGTATTCAACTTTACTGTTCCGAGCACTGCCACAATGGGTCAGACCAAAATGCGTATCAATCAACAAGAAAATACGAGTCCACCGCTTGACCCATGCGCAAGCTTCACGTGGGGATCTTCTACGGATTTTGTTGTTAACATTCAAGGAGGAATTGATTGCAGCGCCTACACGGGAGACGATTTTACAGATGCCCGATCAGTTTCAACCTATCCATTCAGCGAGAATTATTCAAACGCTGTATGTTATTCAAGTCAGAATGCTGTCTACAATTCACCAGATGTATACTATTTATTAACGGCCTTTTCCAGTTTATCCAGTTTGGAAATTTCAACTTGTGGATCAGCTTTCGACACCTTCCTAACCGTTACTGATTCTCAAGGAAATCCTATCACCATTAACGATGATTCACCAAATTGCGGACCTCAATCAGAAATTACCGTTAATACGACTGGACATGACTCATTGTACGTCATTGTGGAGGGTTGGAACAATGAAATTGGTGATTACACATTAAACATTGGTCAGGGCGCGTTGTCCGTTCCAACAATGGAACAAATGACATTCAGCCTCTTCCCTAACCCAGCAAATTCAAGTGTCTTCTTCGAAGGAGAGCAAGGAGGAATTGCTTCTCTCATCGATTCTCGCGGAACAGTCGTGAAATCGATGAAAATATCGAACAAGCAGGAAATTGATCTGTCTAATCTCGCTTCGGGAATGTATGTATTTAAAATTCAGACCAAATCATCGGTATCTATGAAAAAACTGATGATCAAATGAGATTAGCGACGATCATACTCTTCTTCTTTATCAGTATGGATTGCTCCGCTGGAGGTTGGATCCAAAAAGCTGACTTTGGTGGTGTTGCACGTCACAGAACAACCCTATTAACGATTGGGAATAAAATTTACACAGGACTTGGCCACTACAACGGCGCAGGGCCCAACATCATTTTCGATGACTGGTGGGAATACGACCCCGCTACCAATTCGTGGTCACAAAAAGCAGATTACCTCGGTGGAATTTGTTATCACGCAACTGGCTTCACTATGAATGACATAGGATATGTCGGAACAGGACGAATTAGTCCCACGGGAAGCACGCTTGTTCAGAATTTCTATAAGTACGACGCTGTTACAAACACTTGGGTGGAAATTACTTCTTATCCAGGGGTTGGAAGACGTGGAGCTGTTGCATTTGTTATTGGAGATTATGCATATGTTGGCAGTGGTGAATCTGCCTTCGGAGTCGTCAGCTCATTCTATCGCTTTGATCCCTCGAACGAAACATGGTCACCGACGGCTTCTTTACCGGTAGCGCGAACTTCCTCCGTAGCCTTCTCCATTGATAATTTTGGATACGTCGGTACAGGAGATACAGATCCTGGATCAACGAATGATTTCTGGCAATACAACCCTTCATCGGATACCTGGACATCGAAAGCTCCAGTCGGACCGATGGAAAGACGCGAAGCTATGGGCTTTGCTCTCAACGGAAAAGGTTACCTCGGAACAGGAGGAAATGGGACAATTTCCAGTCTGGGAGACATGTGGGAATACACTCCCTCCACAGATACATGGGTCCAAATTGAAGACTTTCAAGGAACAGCGCGTCGCTATTTTACGGCTACGACTCTAAACGGAGTGGCATACGCCTGCCTCGGAACAAATGGCACGAATTTCAAGGACTTGTGGCTTTTTGATCAATCACTTTCCATTGTCGAACAAGTTCTTAACGAATTATCGATTGTTGCATACCCTAATCCAACATCGGATTATCTAAACTTTGAAGTCGATTGGCCCGAGGAAATTGATCACAATAGTATTCACCTCGACATACTTGATTTGAATGGAAAAGTCGTATTCACGTCCAACTGGACAGAACTCGCAGAAATAAACACGAAATCCTGGAACGCAGGAACCTATATGTACTATATCAGGTACAAGGAGCAAATCGTTCGGTCGGATAAACTCATTATACAAAAGGAACTATGAAAGCAACAATCATTCGCTCGGCGATCGCACTTCTGTGTGTTCTTGTTTCGCAAGAAGCAATGGCTTCCATTTCAGGATGGACACCCAAAGCCAATTTCGGTGCCGAAGCGCGACACAGAGGTATAGGAATGTCCATTGGAAACAAAGGATACATGGGACTTGGTCACTACAACGGTGCTGGACCAAACATTGTCAAAAAGGATTGGTGGGAATATGATCCCGCGACCAATTCGTGGACGCAGCG
>JBGCDF010000475.1:0-11218 GCA_045105095.1 Crocinitomicaceae bacterium
GTATACATCTGTATTAGCAAATTGCTCTCTCCCAAGAAAAATATGATTGGGAACTTGCGAAAAGCCGAAAAAGCTTAAGAAGTTTAGGAACCACAAGACTAACAGTGCACGCATCTTTCAAACTTACAATAAAAGGAATACTTTCGCTTCGGTCCAGTGCAATATACCCATGCTCGTTACAATGAATTACTTTGTCCTTACATTTCACTTATCAAGTTCTCATGTGCTGCTTCCAATAGCTCGATACAATCAAAAAATAAGACATCAAGGTCTTTCATATCGGTCAAAAATAATTCTATGGAAAACCAGACGTAGTCGTTTTTCACGTACGCTTTTGTAATCCGAGAATCCTTTGAAATAATACTACAGGCTCGGTAAGCGTTAGCACGTTCTTCTTCGTTTTCGATTTCCCAAACATCAAATCTGTTAATGGATAAAAACTTTCCAAAGCCATCTGTCCAGAAATAGTATTCATGGTCGTTGTATGTGAATTGGACATCGCCATCACTATCTATCCAGCCTTTGACTCCTTCGTTCTCCAATACTTTTAGGAAAAAGCTTCTCGTTTCTTCCAGCGTCATGGTTTGCGCTTGTATCGAAAAAGAACCATTCAAGGTTATTATCAAAAATAGGATGGCAATTTTTAATGTTCTCATAATTTACTGTGTTGATTCTTGGTTGTTCTCATCTAATAACTAGTCAAAGTAGATTTTTTGTTCAATCACTTTGTACATTCCGTCTCTTCCTGCATTCGCACTTCTTCCTCCTGGAGCTCCTCCGTTTGTATCGTATTTTATTCTGAATGCCTCAACACTCGGGTCTTTGTACACCGTGATGTCTCCACCGTCACCTCCATTGTAAAAACGCTCATCATCTTCTCCACCAGAACCACCGTAGGTTTTGACAATCATCGTTTTATTCGGGGAGATTGAAAACTTCTTTACTTCTCCACGTCCAGTTAGTTTTACACGTAGTATTGGCTTACCTGTAACTGCGTGCGTTTCCTGTTTAATCTCGATTTCTACGTCATTGCCATCTTCTCCCTCAGAACCAGACCAACCACGACCGTACATGAAAAAGTTGATGTTCGTATTGTAATCCAACGTGAGTTTCTTCACATCCTTAATCGCTGGATTATACTTCAAACTTGCTTCAATTGATACTTGATCACCCTCAACAAATTCTCCGTTGATGTTATCACTGAAATCAGTACCTGTTCTCGTGATGTTATAGTCACTAAAAAAACCACCATCATTTGTACTGATTTTGGTTCCATCCTCAAGCGTAGCTTCGATAGAATAGGAGTAAGGTGAGAAGTTTCCATTTTCTTCCGGTAAACTTGCTGTAATGGATATTGATGTTACTTTTTTGTCGTGCAAGCCGTATTTTGCCTTTCGTGCTGCTGCTTTTTCCGCCGCTATTCGCTTTCTTTCCGCAGTTGCTACCTCTACATCAGCCTCAATAAGGCTATTGGTATATCGATTGTAATAGAGGATTTCCGTTTGCATTTTATTGATCGATTGTTTCGGACCATACAGGTAGCGCAAAAATACCTCACCATCTCCATTCGTCTGATAGACAGCAATATTGTCCTCATTCATGTAAAGGCTACCAGGCGTTCCTGAAAAGGCTTGAATCTTATCCGAATCGGGATTTTTCTTAGGAAAGAAATTCCAGCTTCCGATTGTGATTCCTGTTATTTCATCTCCTTTTTTGACATAAATTACTTCTTCACTTCCTTTAGCATGCAATACATGGTCATTTTGATCTTTTATGAAGTAGCGCAGTGTTTTTCCCTCCCAAGAATTGAGATAGTTCATCATGTCTGGAAACTCCTGACCCTCATATTCGCTTGTGTAATCTTTATCTACGCCCATAGAAGATTCCAGGCTCGTCTGCGCCTTTTCCTTTGCGTTTTTCAATTTATCTTTCCAATTTTGAGCATATGCCGTATTTGCTAAAACGACAAACAATATAGATGATATAATTAGCTTCATATTATTTCTTTTTTTGTACGAATGTAGGAGAAGTACAAACGATGTTGATGAGATTTTTGACGCGTGACTTTTTTCCTTTACGAGTAACTATTTTGTGGAATTAAGAAACGGTCTTCGACATGTTACATGTGTTTCGAAAGCATCAACACTTGTCCAAGTTTATAGGCATATTCAGCTTCGAAAAAACCTTTGTAATAACCCGGAGTAGTCTTTGATAAAACGAACTTCCCTTGTTTGTTTCCTTGAAGATGGTATACCTCTCCAGGTTCTAAACTGATGTTTTCTTTAAGGGTATGGGAGCCATTGCCATAGACTTCGTATGCACCAAACGATTGGTATTCATCTGTATCATTTACGATAACCAAGCTTAAATCAACATTTCCCTTAATAATATTGGTAACAGCATCGTTATTGCAATACCAGCTTCCATTAATGTAGGGAGCGCGCGCGCAATCATACTCTCCTGATCTACCGCTATCAAAGACAGTGTACTTATACGTACCGACCAAATATTTCACTTCACTAAATATGGCATTGTGAACGATTTTCCCGTTACTTTCACAAACACCCCACGCTTTTTTTCTTCCAGATCTCGATTTAATGCAGAACTTAAAATATTCCTCGTTTAGCTTTTTGATGTCTTCATAAAATGGAGGAAGGATAACGCTCAAGTCGTTTTCATCAACCAATCCAAATCCGTCCTCTGTTTCAATGCGTAACACACCCTCGGAAAAATCACGAATTCCGTCGATGCTGTATTGGGATAACATCTTATTTCCTTTCTGATCATAGAGATGATAATCATACATGTACTCAGGATCTTCATCGGTGCTTATGTAATAATATTTCCCTTTTCGCTGAACTGGTGCATTGACATTTTCAATGGAAAGAAGGACCGTTCCCTTGGTATCGAATATTTTTAACGTAGGATTATCATTTCCTTCATTAAACTTCAGCGTCAATCGATCATTGTAGAAATATCCCCACTCATTCACATTTCCTTCGAATGTGAATAAGACATTATTTTGTCGGTCAATAAAGGCGAACCCATTGTCTGTTTTCACACCGCATTTGTCTTCACGAAAGAGGTTTTGAGCGTCCTGATATACCAATGGGATTTTTACATTTCCGTTGATGTCCACAAACCCCACCTTGCCACTTTTGACCACTCTGATGTATTCATCCTGACCCACGTTCCCTATTTCATCATACTGATCTTTCCAAGTCAGATTACTGAGGAAGCTTTCATTGTGTGAAACAGTTCCATCTCCCCAACTGACTGTTCCTGTTATGTCCAAAACACCGCTGAGATTTCCTTTTTTCACTTTCGCTTTTCCGTTCTCAAAAGATCCAACTTCGGACAAATCATTGATGAGCTCAATTCCTTTGGTTGTAAACACTGTTTTATTAGATCCTTTCGCAGCGACAATTAAACCGTTCTCGATTCGTTCAATTTCATCGTAGTTAAGTGGAACAATACTGTCTTGTTGAAGGTTCATCACACCTTTTCCATTTTGATTTCCAACAATGATTAGTCCATCGAAATCATACAAAGAAGCACTTGTGAAAATGGGTTGAACCACTATAGACTGATTTTCGTCAATAAAACCATATTTTCCTCCTTTCTTAAATCGAGACAGTTTCCCTCTAAATAGCGGTTGACTTGATGTGAAATCTTTTCGAAAAGGTAAGAGTGGAGTATTACTTACTACTCCTGGTGTTTCAAACCCATTGCTCCAATGTATTTCTCCTATTGTGTAGGTCTTACCTGTCCAACCGTTGTAGCTTAAATCGCTCTTTTCGTAATCATACAAACACTCCGTAATAAATCCAGATTTAAGTTTGTAAACACCCGTTTTGCCCAAATGTTTTACCCGAAACAGATCATCAGCCCAAAGTGCAATCTCTTCGAAATCTACCGCTAAAAGGGGATTCATCGACTGATCCAACAGACCAACTTTGCTATTTTCTCCAAATACGATAAATGCGTTGGATTCCTCCATTATTTTGTCAATCGAAGAATCATCTAACATCCATTCTACTTCAAATGATTTCAATATGCGTCCGTGCTTGGAGTTTTTCTTAATGTATACAGCCTCATCTTTGAAAACTTCATCTTCCACATAATCCAACTTGTCAACAAGTAAATTCCCTTTATTGTCATAGACCGTATATCTATTATCTGAATTAACACACAAGACCGTTCCTGAAATAGACCACGAAATACCTGCATGTTTCAATGGGACTACGGTTTTGTTTTCTTGATTGATAGCGCCAAATTTCCCATTCTTTTTAGCAAGTGTAATTCCCTTGTAAAAGGCATTGGACGTTTCCTCATATTCTAGCGGAACAACTACATTATTTTCCGCATCAATAAAACCGTGCATTTTGTCTTTCACAACATGTCGTAGTCCTCCCGATTCTTTCCCCAACACAGAGTAATACTTATCAGGATTTGTTTTAGATAAGTTTGCCAATATATCCTCTCTGGCCTTCGCTTTAGCTTCTATCATATAAGGAATGTAGTCTTTGATCGCTTCAGCTTCATTCTTTAACTTTTTCGCTTTTTTAGCTATTACGAGCAACAACCTGTTTAAGTCTCCGCTTGCAGATTTTTCGAACGTATATAATTTATCTTTCATATAAATCATGTCAACACGTCGACTTTCAAAGTGTGAGCCATACACCTTTTCATTTCCGTATAAATTGTACGACGCCAGCTTGTACTCTCTTTTATCCAAGACAATAGAAGTAACATTCCCGTTTTCATCTTTTTTGACTTTTACGTCAATCGTTCCCACTTCATCTGCCACTAGGGAAGCATTTTTGTACAGCTTGTACGTTCCTGATTTAAACTCTTTAGCAGCTTTAGATTGATCTTTGTCAATTTGTGCTGAAATGTTCATCAGTAGAAACGTAAAAAATAATGTAGCAACAACTTTCATATATCGATTTTTAAGCAAATATGATAGGAATAGAGTTGAGATGCAGGTTTTATTCACGAGGGAAGATTTTTTTTTACGAATGACAAAAAATGAATGTTGCTGCTGTGAAGTTCAGAAATGTGAAGGAGTGAAATACTTTTTACTGTAACATAGTGGGTTTTGCTATTAAATTTCTGATTGTCAGCGAGGTGTGTGGGCCTGAGAGAGCTTTGCTATTTTAGGTATATTTGATCATCTCTTAATGAATCATAATGAGCGAATCTGATCATCACCCTAGAAATTATATAACCTTGTTGTTATTCATCTTGAGCTGTACAATTTCCATTGGGCAGGAAATTGACTCAATAACAATAGCGGATTTTTTCCATCCACAGAATCAAGCCCATATAACACCGTCTTCTAAAGATTCGATTTTCAAGTTAGTTGGAGAAAATGAAAGCTTGAAAGATACCTATCACTATTTTGACGCAAGGTTAGCGCTCCAAACTGGCAAATTCGATGAAGCCATGCAAATGGCGAATAAGAGGATTTCCAACTTACCTGGTAATTTTCCAGAATACGAAAAAGCCAAATATTACAACATAATTGGATTAGTGCATGCGAATAAACAAGAAAGCAAAAAAGCAATTGCCTTATTCGAAAAAGCACTGCGCCTAAGCGAGCAAGCAAACCAAGATGAGTATGCTGGAAAGATGGAAAATAACATAGCGAATATGTATTTCACCTTGGTAGACTACGAATCTGCTTACAAGCATGCCTTTCGGGGATATGAGTTTATGAAGGCGTATCCCGAAAATAAATTTTACAGTAGCTTACTAGCCGTTTTAAGTATCTCGGAAGCGAAAACAGGGAGGATGAGCGAAGCAAAAAAGCACGGGCAGAATTCACTTGAATTGGCAAAGAAAACAGACATTCTTTCAATCATTGTAGCAAACTTGGCGTTGGGTGAAGTAGCGAATAATGAAAAACGATACACCGAGGCCAAAGAATATTTTAATACCTCACTGGAATTAAGTGAAAAATACCGGCAACTTCATTTTGTGCTTTTGAACTCAATCAGTTTAACCGTCGCAAATTTAGAGACAAGGAATTATTCTGCTGCTGTTGAATTTGGAGAAAAAGCGCATGAGTTGAGCGACAAGGTTGGAGATAAAACACCTTCTTACTCCATTAAGAAGAACTTGGCAGCGGCCTATTATGGCACAAATCAGAGTGACAAAGCGTATGAAATGATGCGGCAAGCTCATGAAATTTTTCGGAAAACGAATAACATTGAAAATAAAAAAGAGATAAATGACCTTCTCTTGAAATACGATTCCGAGAAAAAGGAGAAAGAATTAATATCCAAAGAAAAAGAAGTTGTATCAGGGAAAAATGCGCTTCTACAGGAAAAAGTGGAGCGAGGTAACCTCACAATTATCCTTGGTTTACTCATTGTATTAGTCGTTGTTTTGGTAGTGACGATTGCGTTCATTCGAAATAGAAACAGAAACCGTATTGCTTTGATCAATTCAAAACAGGAGAAAGAAGTGATTCAGGCTGTTTTTGACGGAGAGGGAATTGAACGAGAGCGAATTGCAAGAGAGCTTCATGATGGTGTAGCGTCAAACTTAACCGCAGTAAGGTATCAACTTATGGCGAACGACAGAATTTCTCAGGAAGACAAAACACAGCTTGAAGGAATACTCTTGAAGGCGCATGAAGACACAAGAAGACTTTCGCACAATTTGGCACCTTTCTCATTAGAGAAATTTGGATTTGAAAAGGCGCTCGACCAATTCGCTAAAGACAACTCAACTGAAAACTGTGAAGTAATCTCCAGTGTACTACCTTCTGGCGCCTCAATCCCAAAGGAAAAAGCCACCATCTTATTTCGAGTAGCTCAAGAACTCACTCAAAATGCGATTAAACATGCTCAAGCGAGCGAAATTTCCATCCAAGTATCAATAGCGGAAAGCATGACTTTAATTGTTGAAGATGATGGAAAAGGTTTTGACTTCGATGAGAAAAAGGATTCAAATGGAATGGCGAGTATTTCGAAAAGAGGTAGCCAGTTAAATGGTACATTTGAAGTAGACTCAAATGCTGAAACTGGAACAATCGCGACGTTCATCATATCTTAAACTCATAAAAGCATGAAAATTTTAATTGGAGATGATCACGAATTAATTTCATCTGGAATCATCGCCAATTTCATGTCAAATGGGCGAACGGATGAATTTGAAACAGCAAAGAACAAAACAGAATTGATTCAACATTTAATTGAGCAAACCTTTGATGTACTTATTTTAGATGTGCAGTTTGGTGACGACGATGCCCGAGTGATTATCAAAGAAATTGACGCGATGAACCTTGAAATGAAACGAATTGCATTGTCTTCCCATGAAGACGAAGTAACCGTAAAATCAGTTCTCGCTTCTGGGTTTCAATCGTATGTTTCGAAAAGCGCACCATTGACAGAATTGATTGAGGCTGTAGAATCTGTCTCAAGGGGAGAGCAGTACATTTCTAAGGATTTGGAGAAAAAAATGTTCGCTTCCCTGTTTTCCAATGATTCGACCTCCGCAGAAATCAGATTGACGAAACGCGAAAAAGAAGTTCTGAAACAAATTCAAGCCGGCCTTTCGACGAAGCAAATAGCTGAAAAACTGTTCATTGCGGAAAAAAACAGTTGAAACATACCGTTCAAATTTGTTGCTGAAATTTCAAGTTAAGAATGTTGCTAGTCTCGTACGAGAGTCCATTCTAAAAGGCTTTCTCTTTCAATAAATTTTCAACTCGGGGTTTACCCTTGGTTTTATTTTCAATACTTACCCTCTATTTCTTGAGGTGAGATTACTCGAACTTTGATTACTCGAACTGATAGCTCTATTCTATCACTTGACGAATTAGAGTTAATAATTAAACCAATTGAAAATGAACAAGTATTTATTCTCCATCGCATTAATAAGTCTGGCATTAACTAGTTGCGACAAAGACGAAGAACCAGTTGCAAATCCTGATGGGAGTTTTCCAGATCCTATTGAACTAAGTGGAACTATGTCTGTGTCAAGAACCTTAACGAATCACGTTGCCGACCCAAGTGTTCCTGACTATTGTATTTCAGGAGATTATTTCGTAGAAGCAAATCTTACCGTTGAACCGGGAGTCTACATTCAGATGAAAAATGATTCAAGAATTCGTGTTCGCAACAGTGGCACGTTTTACTGTGTTGGAACCTCGAATGATAAGATCACCATTAGTGGAGAGAACAGTATTGATGCAGGGCAATGGGAAAATATTCACTTCAGCACCCCAAGTTCAGCCAATCAATTAGTACATACGGACATCTCTGGAGGAGGAAACTCTTCAACCTATGATGGAATGGTCTTCATTGGATACCAAGGTCGAGCTCTAATTCAAGACTGCTTTCTTAGTTTTAGTTCAACTAATGGGATTAAAACAGAATCGACTGGCTCTATCTTAGGCGGAATATCAGATTGCATAATTTCTTTGTGCGCTTTGTATCCCATTGAAGTAAATGCACGTCAAGTTCCAGCCATCGCCACATCAAATACTGGCGCAGGAAATGGACATGATCAGATTAATGTTAGAGAGGTACAACTGCAAAATCCAGCAACTTGGGACAACACGTATTTCCCGTATCATATCAACGGAAATTTAAGTGTTAATACCGATTGGACCGTTGAACCAGGTGTGACATTTGTATTTGCCCAAGGCGCTCAAATAGACATATTTAGTGGTGGTTCTATGAATTGTATTGGGACAGCAAGTGACAATATTCGTTTCATAGGTGAAACTAGTACTGCTGGTTCTTGGGATGGAGTCACGTTTATAAGTTCTACAAATCCATTGAATCATTTTGAGTATTGCAATTTTCTTAATGGTGGAGGTCATCAAAATTACGAAGGAATGATAACGCTGTGGACAAACGCTGAAGCGCGAGTTGGAAATTGCTCATTCACGAACAGCGCCAGTTGGGGGATCTTAGTTAGCAGTAGTTCTACACTTAACGATGATGGGAATAACACCTTCAACGGAAACGCTTTTGGAAGCATAAACCCATAATCCCTCAACAAATCATTATTTAAACACAACTATATGAAAAAAGTACTTTTTATATCAGCACTTATTTGTTCTGGCAGCCTGTTGAATGCAAATGCACAGACAAACAACACCTTCTTTTTAGGGCATAGTTTGATCAACTTTAATGTGCCGAACATGGTCAATCAACTCTCAATTGCCAGCACTGAAACATTCTCGTATGATGCAAATATTGGAAACGGAGCTACCCTAAATTGGCACTGGACCAATCCAGCAACCGGTCAAGGCGAGCAGTGGGATCTTACTTTACCGAATGGTGGATACGAAAACTTTATTTTCACTGAAGCCGTTCCTTTACAAAACCATTTGTCATATAGTGACACATATCGTTACGCAGATAGCTTATGCAGTTTTGCCGATCAATACAATCCAAATATCCAATATTACATGTACGAAACATGGCATTGCATTTATAGCGGAAATGGAAGTACATCTGGAGCAGGAGGATATCCGTGCGATTGGGATCCAGAAAGCGTTACTCCATGGAGAGATCGAATTGACATTGATTTAGCAAAGTGGGAAAGTATCGCCGACAGCATCAATTTAATTCACACCAATCCTATGTTAATTATTCCTGGAGGGCAGGCACTCGGACGGTTAGCTGACAGCATAGAGGCGGGTGCTGTTCCTGGTTTAACGGATATTTTCGATTTATTTACGGATTTCCATCATTTAGATAATCGAGGAAATTATTTTATCGCCTGCGTAATGTATTCAGTTATTCATGGAACATCGCCACAAGGATTACCGAATCAATTAACAAATGATTCTGGAACTTTATATTCGATACACCCTACACCAGAACAAGCTGCGATTATGCAAGAAATTGCTTGGCAAACGGTGTGTGATTACCCGAGAGATGGTGTAAGTTGCTCGTTAGATGTTTCAGTCAGTACGATTGATAAAGCCCAATTTACTATTTATCCAGTTCCTGTTAGTAATGAATTGACCATACAATATGATGCTTTGGAAGGAAGTGAAGAATATCTAATTCGCGATGGAGTGGGGAAAGTTGTGTTGACGGGAAATTTAACTTCATCGATATCAACGGTTCAAGTTTCGGCTTTATCATCTGGGGTTTACTTCGTATGCATCAAAGATCAGGTCGTTAAATTCATCAAATGATCACTTAGAAGAACTCCTATCGGTTGTTGAGATGCACTCCGTTTCAGTTCGAACAGAGGTGTTTATACTACTGGTCTCAAAGGAAAAAAGTTCTACCGATTGGTGGAACTTTTTTTGTGGAGATAGGGGAGTGTTATCGAACCCCATTTTGGAGGAGTTCGAGTTGTTGAATGAGCTATATAAGAGCTTGGGGAACTAACGTTTTAGCTCAACTCTATGTTAGCCTCTTTCTATTTTGAGCTAGTAGGATTAATTTTCAAGTCCAATATTTCGATTACTTCACAGTCTGCTGATAACATATCACCTTCTCTAAAATGACACTTTAAACCAACTTTGATTTTGTCAAAATGAAACGGTCTTCTTTCCGCAAAAATCACCCACATTCTGGCAGTTCCTTCAACTGGAACGTGAAAGTCATTTTTCAAAATAACATCTCCCAATTCATCTTCAAATTCTGGCCAGATCATATATTGATGATTCTGGTTCTCGACTTCTATGGAAAAATTACATCTGATTCCCTGAAATGGAGTTCCAGTTTTACGCCCACCCTGCTCATGTGAGCGGAATTTATATTTGACTCTAAAATCTGCTTTATGTCCTAATATTGATTCGTACGGTTTGTGCATTGGTACTTCTATGTACTCTGAACTTAATTACGCTTTTTTTTGTGACCTAAATTGCTAAGCGTCAAATCATCAAAGAACTCTAGTTTCTTAGTTTTTCTATTAATTATAACGTAGATCGAATAGTGTTTTTTCTTACTTAGTTTAGATTTTTTTTTTGATAACTTACTTTTTTTTGGTTGAGAATAATGGTTGTATAATACTTTGAAAAAATAACTGCAACCACACGATTAGCTCAATGGCACGAAAAGGTAGATCGAGCAGGATTCAAATCATTTAATATGATATATCGTACGATTATGAATCACTACCTGACAATCCTAAACTACTTTGACAACCGAAGTACCAACGCCTCTGCCGAAGCATTTAACGCCAAAATCAAAGCTTTCAGATCGCAACTTAGAGGTGTTACCAATATTGGATT
>JBGCDF010000476.1:0-6493 GCA_045105095.1 Crocinitomicaceae bacterium
CAAACTAAATCGAAAAATGAACTAACTTAACGCTATGCGATTGACTTTCTTCTTTTGCTTCTTCGTTTTCACTGGATTGGGTCAGATCCCTGAAAGTCGCACGAAACAATTGGATAGCATTGTCACAAATGTAGACCGCGAAACCTTAAGAAATTTAGATTCACTCCATAATTACCTACACAATGCTGGATCAAGCGATGAAGAACGCGTATTTCTTTTTTACGGGCTGATTGCCATCCACTACAAATATGATCAAAGCAGAAAAGGCGATAAACATGCAAAAGAATACTCTGCCTATTACGTTGCCTACAAGAAGAAAGCTGTCTGCAGAGATTTTGCCCTCGTTTTTGATGAATTATGCGCTAGAAGTGATATCCCGTGTGTCATTGCTTCAGGAAGAGTGAGCGTCCTTCCATGGGAAAGTGTCGCGGATATGTTTAAACGCAAAATTCGACGTGTCAACCACGCGTGGAATGTGGTTAAATACAATGGAGAATGGCATCCTGTCGATCCAACTTGGAGTAAAATTGATTCGATCGTAAAATATTACAAAGAGGATGATTCTGGGCGTCGGAAGTATGCTGGCAAGGTGAAAATGTCGAATCGTGAGTACTATAAAAAACAGCCACGTGACTTTTACAAAAAACGAAATTGCGTTCATCCTGCGTACTACTGCATGGATACTGTGTACAGGTATAAGGATCGCGGGAAACGATACAAGAAACGAAGAATCTATTCAAAGAATTACGACTTTAATCGGGTGCTCGATAGTTTGAGTTCAGCCGAAGATTACAAATTATCCAAAGAGTTTCAGTCGGAAATAAGCGAATACGCAGACCTTGGATACTTATACCCTTCGCTTTATCGAGATTTCAAATTCACGGAAATAAAGTACTCTAGATTTGATAAACCAACGGTGGAAGATTGCGAGAAACACCTGAGTGAACTGGAACGAAAACTGAATCTTGTTAAAAAAGAATTTGGACATAATTACTCGGGACTATTTCAAACACACAAACAAGAAGTGATCAAATTGAAGAAGCGAATTGCTCGTCGGCAGAAGGCCTTATCACAAAGGTGAAGAAGCTTCGGTGCAATCCTCTTCCGATTTTTCCGTTATTTTGTATTCAATGACACAAACCCCTGAAGAGCGAAAAGCGTTTTTAGCAGAATTCAATTCAATTGCGAAGTACACTGCAACGGTTCTTCACGGAGACGATGTGTCCAAAGTTCGCATCAAACAAATCAAGCAATACTTCAATCGCACCTTTAACATGCTAAATCGCATCGCGGCGAAAGATGAAATCAATAATAAATCCTTTCGCTACGGTTATGGAGGAAAGATTCTTGTTCGAAAAGTGATGCTCGAACTGGGTGTTATTGAGAAACTTCCCGATTCAAAACCCAAAGCGCTTTATCGACTCAAAATTCATCCAGATGAAATTGATTTGGAGCTTGTTTCAAGAATTATCGTTGAAGTTTATTTATCACGAAATGATATCCGCGACCTCTAATTCATTGCCTAACAGAGGAAAGAGTCCCAATTAATTTATAACTTGAACATACATTCATCAGCAAATGCGACTATCATGAAACAACTATTACTAGTTACTGCATTTTTTTGCTGCTCGTATATTTCGGCTCAAACGACCATTACTTCAACTACTGATGGAAACGCGAATAATCCTTTTATCTGGGACTGCCTTTGTTTCCCAACACCAGATGATGATGTAATCGTCAATCATGATGTAGTCATGAACGTGGATTGGATCATCAACGCGGGAGGATCCATTACAATCAGTGCATCGGGTTCATTTATTGAAGACGCGAATAATCGATCGATACTCGTGGATGGTGCTGGATCGGCATTTAATAACAACGGATTCACCGAACTAACCAGCATGGCCTTTACTAATGGTGCCGAAGGAACAAATACTTCGGACTTTCTGTTGGATACTGTATTGTATATCGGCAATAATAGCTCCTTTACGAATTCAGGAGTCATCGTTGGAACAGATAGTGTTTTGGTCAATGGAATACTCATAAACATCTTAGGTGCCGACCTGGCATTAGGTGATTTCTGGAACAACGGAACTATGACAAATGCTGGGACCATCTTCGCCGATTCACTATTAAACACAGGCACATTCAACAGTACTGGGATAATTTATTGCCTCGATTTCGGAAACAATGGACCGTTCACTCAATCTGCGGAGTTCTTTGTGGAAAGTAATTTCTATAATGCCGATGATATTACGCTTGCCTCTTCTGCGGTCTTGCTCGTCGGAAACGACATGCTCACGGGTGATTCACTTGGAGGTAGCGCTTCGATCATCAATGATGGAGCAGTTAGCGTTGGAAACGATTTCCTGAATACCGACCAACTCTCTGGATCAGGTCGATATTGTATTACGAACTCATCAACAAATATGGGAGATGTAACGGGCACATTGGACATTTGTGACCAAAGTCCAGGTGGTGGATTTGATGTCAACCTAGGAACTGTTGCTGGAACAGTGACATTTTGTTCAAGCGCTTGTAACGTCGGAGTCGAAGAATTGGCTGCGACTGAGATTTTGATCTACCCAAATCCAGCGAGTGAATCGTTTACCATTGAGTATTCGGAACAAGTGAAGGGAAAATTGACCTTTGAATTGTACAACTTATTGGGCGAACTCGTTCTATCTGATATCTTGTCTAATACGAGTAATTTGATCAATATTTCTTCGCTCAATTCTGGAGTGTACATGTGCAAAGTCTCAGATGAGTTCGGTTCAATTACTACCGAACGTCTTGTCAAGGAATAACTGGATCTTGGAAAAGATCAGCATTAACGTGAGTTAAGAGCTTTTAACTTAATTTGGATTCTTGCGTTGTAATGAATGGATAGTTTTGCACTTTGATTGGTTCAGGGACACAAGCTCCAACATTAAGACTTACAGTTATGCGTTACTTCATTTTGACTAGTTTCATCGTTTTAGGACTCACCGCAAGTGCTCAACTCAGTGCTGTGAAGGGCAAATCCAGTTACAATTATTGGATCAACCTTCCATCTGATAGCATCTTGAATTCACGTCCACCTGTTCTGATTTTCCTGCACGGACGAAGTCTTTCTGGAACAGATTTGAACAAAGTGAAACGCTATGGAGTCATTTCAGAAGTTGAGAAGGGAAGACAGATTCCTGCTATTGTTATTGCGCCACAAGTAAAGTCAGGAAGTGCGTGGAGTCCAGATAAACTGTTGACCTTACTCAAGGATATTCAATCACAATATGTAACAGATACCAACCGCGTGTATGTGTGTGGAATGAGCATGGGCGGATACGGAACCCTCCATTTCATTGGTAAATATCCAGAGAAACTAACGGCAGGCGTAGCCCTTTGTGGTGGAGGGAAATCTGGTGATGCATGTAACTTATCAAAAGTCCCGTTATGGATTCAGCACGGTACAGCGGATAAGCCAGTTCCAGTATCAGAATCGCGTAAAATCGTAAAGGCAATTAAAGCATGTGATGGAGGAAAGAATCTCATCTACAAGGAAATTGCAGGTGCGAGTCATGGTGCCATGGAGCGCGAATTTCGCAAGAACGATATGTACGACTGGTTGTTTTCTAAGGTGAAAGAAGGTGAAATTGTCGAGGAGGAGTCAATTGAAGAATCTGAGAAAGTTGAAGTTAACGAGTAGTTAGATCACCGCAAACTTTCCAGAAAAAGGCTCAATCACTCCATCAGATTTTAGCACGAAGAAGTACATCCCTTGCTTGAATTTACCACGATGTATTGAGATCGATTGTTCACTACTTGATACTTCGTGAATAATTTCGCCCCGCTTATTAAAGAAGGTTATAACAACGTTTTCTTGATTCTCATTATCAAAAATCAATTTTGATTCATCCGAAACTGGATTGGGTGATACGATGTAGGTCTGATTCCCTGCATCTAGTACATCGAGATTAACAGGGTAAGAAAATCCAACTCCTCCCAGACTCAATCGGTAATAATTCGTTTGATTTACACTCGGACTATCATCTGTAAATTCATAAGAAATCGTCTCAGCGGTGCTTCCACAAATTCCTTCTATCGATCCGATTTGATTGTAGTCATTCGTATCCGTCGCATGCAATACGGTAATCCCGTTGCACGTATTCCCTTGCGTAACTGACCATGTGAGCAATACCTTTCCATTGAACTCAGTAGCGGAAAGATTTAACACCACGTCTTCGTTCTGCGCACAAACGACGCTGAACGAGCTCGAAATCAGTAAATACACAATCAATCCGAACCACTTCATAGTGCAATAACGCCAAAAGATCTGGAAGATTATCTCTTGTCTGGAATTCTTAACAATTCTTTCCCTTCGAATTTAGGAATGTTCGCGAGGCAGATGTACTTTTAATGCCTAGGATTAAAACATCTGTATGAATTCAGGTATATCTGTTCGTAAACGAAGTAGAAAAGCTTATCGGCTCACGAATCGTCTCTTGTTCAGTTACTTGTTTTTACTCCTCGGAAAGAAGGTGTTTGGAACTCGATTCTATGAAAAAAGAATTGATCGTGTTCATGCAAAAAATGCCAAACGGGTCAAGGAAACCATTTCAGAATTAAAAGGTCTATTCACAAAAGCTGGACAACTACTTTCGACCTTATCGCATATTCTTCCCGAGCAATACATGAAGGCGCTGGAGTCCTTGCAGGATGATGCGCCCGCCTCTCCATTTGAAGACACAAAAGCGCTGATCAAAGAAGAACTAAATGGATCAATCGATGAAATCTTCGATGAATTTGACACGACACCTATTGCTTCCGCATCCATTGGACAAGTATATCGTGCTACACTCAAGTCTGGGGAGAAGGTTGCGGTGAAAATTCAACACTCGAACATTGAAGAATTGGCTGAAGCCGATTTAGTCATTATTGAAAAGCTCATTAAACGGATCTCGTATTTCGTAAAAATTCACGGAATTGAGCATGTATACGGACAGGTGAAAATCATGATTGAAGAAGAGCTCAATTATGAAATGGAAGCCAATTCAATGAACCTGATCGCTCAAAATATCTCGGATATTGAAAAAGTGCGCATTCCTAAAGTATTTGAGTCGCACTCCACGAAACGTGTGTTGATGACACAATTTGAGGAAGGAACGAAGATCACCAATATCGCGCAACTCGACGAATGGAACATTGATCGCAATGCCTTGGCTGAGAAGTTCATTCTCGTTTACTTCAAAATGATTCTGGAAGATGGTATGTTTCACGCCGATCCACATCCAGGAAACTTGTTGGTCAATAAACAAGGTGAATTAATCATTTTGGATTTCGGTGCGGTCTCCCGACTGAGTGATGGAATGCGTAACGAAATTCCTGTTTTGCTTCAGGCTATCTTGCGCAAGGATGAGTCGAAAATTTTAGTTTCTCTGAAGAAGCTTGGCTTTATTGGATCGGATGCCGAATCATCGAAAGTAGCAAAGAAACTAATTAATGCATTGAGTCAGTTTCTACAAAATGAAGTCAAGTTAGATTCACTGAATGTCAAAGACATCAAGTTGGATGATATTAAGGGAAGCAGCCTGGATGATTTCAGAAAAGAGATCGGATTGAAAGAATTGACGAAGATCATTCGCATTCCCAAAGAATGGATTTTGCTGGATCGCACATTTCAGCTCATGATTGGAACGAGTTCCTCACTTGCTCCAGACATGAATCCTATGGACGTTATTCGCCCGTACATGCGTAAACTCGTTACACAGGATGGTGGAGTAAGAAAAATGATCTTAGACGCGATTAAACAGCAATTTACATCGCTCCTTCGATTGCCTGGAGAATTATCTCAAGCACTGGACAAGATCAATCAAGGTGAATTGGAAGTGAAAGTGGACTTTGGTGCGGATAGAACTTATGCCATGGGGCAGCAGTTCATTTATCTGTTCATTGCCATGCCTTCGTTCTTCGCCTATCAGTTTCTGGACAATGATATTTATTTAATCATTGCGATTGTAGCAGGAGCACTTCTGCTTAGGTCAATGTGGGTAAACCGGAAGGCATGAAACAAATTGAGACAGGTGAAGACGTTCAGTTTTTAGTGGAATCTTTCTACAAAAAGGTCGTAAAGGACGATTTGCTGGCTCCTTTCTTTATTCATCTTGACTTTGATAAACATCTTCCCAAGATGGTTCACTTCTGGACGTTTGTCCTATTGGATGAACCTGGATATACGACCGATGTTACCGCGAAGCATTCTCACATGCGACTCAAACCAGAGCATTTCGATCGTTGGTTGGGCTTATTCAATGAAACGGTTGATGCTCATTTTATCGGAGAAAAAGCCGATTTAGCAAAACAACGGGCCTTTCTGGTTGGTTGGACGATTAAGAGTAAGCATTGATAGTCTAAGTTGGGTTTCGACTCCGCTCAGCCCGCATGCGTTTTCTTTAGCTATCCCGAGTCTGAGGGCTGAGCGAAGTCGAAGCCCAAAATCTCCACAACTCATCACAAC
>JBGCDF010000477.1:0-14734 GCA_045105095.1 Crocinitomicaceae bacterium
TACTAAAGTAGAGCTTAGGTACTTGAAATCGAATTACAATATCCCCACAATCATCAATCCGCCCATCACAAAGAGCAAAACACCTACCAAACGCTGAACTCCCACGATGGTAGTCTTTTCAATCAATTGCTTTCCAACGAATGTTCCCACAAAAGCGAAAATAATTCCGATAATCAGCAGCATCTTTCCATCTGAAAGAGAAGCCGCTAAGTCTAATTCCTTCGAAGTTCCTAGTGAAGTACATCCGAGGTAAACAGGAATACGTGAGATATCAATCACCAAAGAAATAGCATTTGACGTTCCCACAAACTGTTTTTTATCCAGTCCAGATTTTGATAAGAACGCCGCTCGAAAAGCTCCTTGATGACCTGAAATTCCACCAAAAAATCCACTTAACAAACCACCTAGAGGCAGGTGCTTCGAATCTACTTTTAAGTTACTGTATTTGGGGCTTAAATCGAACCAAGCGAAGAAAATCATCAAGGCTCCCACCACGACTTTCATCCAGGTAATTTCGAATTCTTTTCCTGAGATGAGGTACGTGTGAATGGCTTCGGAGTCCGTGATAAGCGTCAATAGGGTACTTCCAAGAATCGCGGCGAGCATTGCGGGAATCCCAAAGCGCAGAAAAGTTTGAAAATGAATGAACTTCCGAACCAGCAAAAACTTGAATACATTATTGGAAAGATGGACAATTGCTGTGGCGCCAACGGCTACCTCTATGTCGAAGAAGAGCGCGAATACAGGAAGCATAATTGTCCCAAGTCCAAATCCCGAAAAGAATGTAAGGCTCGCTCCAATCAATACAGCAATAGCGACAATTATGTATTCCATTAGACAAAAAAACATAAAAAGAACGCATTCTTTGTTAGGGAAACATTAATTTTTACGCACTCAATACAAAATAGTTGGAAATGATCGATTTTCGAAGTGATACGGTAACCAAACCTTCAAAAGAAATGAAGGATGCTATGTTTTCTGCGCCTGTTGGCGACGATGTTTTTGCAGAAGACCCCACAATTAACGAATTACAGGAGTACGCGGCCAATTTATTTGGAAAGGAAGCGGCTTTGTATTGTTCATCTGGAACTCAAACGAATCAAGTGGCAATTAACGTACACGTAACTCCTGGTGGAGAAATAATTACGCACAAAGAAAGTCATGTGTACAAGTACGAAGGTGGAGGAATTGCCCGAAACTCAGGTGCTTCAGTTCGCCTGCTGGATGGAGATCGTGGACAAATTACAGTTGATCAAATCTCCCAATGGATCAATAATCCAGACGATGTGCATTATCCGCTGACGCAATTGATTTCATTGGAAGATACTTCGAATAGAGGTGGAGGAGCGATTTATGATTTTGAAGAAATCAAAAAAATTCGATCCTTTTGTCTCGAAAAAGGATTCCCTCTCCACCTAGATGGCGCCAGGTTGATGAACGCCCTAGTTGAAAATGGAGTCGATTACAAAGAGTACGCCTCACAGTTCGATTCGATTTCTATTTGCTTGTCAAAAGGATTAGGAGCTCCTGTCGGATCATTGTTGATTGGAGACAAAGACTTTATTAAAAAAGCACACCGCGTTCGAAAAGTATTTGGTGGAGGCATGCGACAAGCGGGAATTATCGCCGCAGGTGGTTTGTACGCCCTGAAAAATAACGTTGAGCGCCTCCGTGAAGATCATGCACATGCAAAAGCGTTAGAAACGGCGTTTAATGAGATGGAGTGGGTGGATCACGTAATGGGAGTAGAAACGAACATAGTCGTAGTAGTGTTGAAGGAAGACGACAAGCGAGATGCGATCATTCAAAAGTTTCATGATGCGGGAATGTCACCCATGCCATTTGGCCCAGGAATGATCCGATTTGTAACGCATTTAGATATTTCCAGAAGTGATATTGATCAGACAATAGATTTTATTCGCTCTTTAAAAATTGTTTAGGGAGGAAGATGGAAGTCGATCATATCTTTATTTTTTTAGATAATCAGGGGAAAGAGGCAGATGAACTCCTTGAGTTTGGCTTCACCGAAGGAAGCAGTAGACGGCATCCAGGACAAGGAACGATTATCCCGAACTTAATCTGACAATATACTATTGATAAGTGTACGAAGATCTCATTTATTCTGACTTCACTATCTTTACCTAAAAGTAAGAACCATGGCCAAGAAAGGTGCAATGCCCACATACAAAACAGCGGATGATTACATTGCTAATCAACCAGAAGCGGCTCAAAAAATCTTACAAGAACTTAGAAGTGTCATTCAAGAGGCGGCTCCAGATGCTATTGAATTACCGAACTATAAAGTTCCATCATATACATTGGTGGAGGGAGGAAAGAGTGCGCAGCAAATCATGATGGCGGGTTATGCAAAAAATGTAAGCTTTTATCCTTTTGAAACAACGGTAGCCAAATTTGCGGATGAACTAAACGATTACAAATGTGGAAAAGGTTCGATTCAATTTCGATTCAACGAGCCTCTGCCGAAAGAGTTGATTATTCGAATGGTGAAATTCAGAAAAGAGGAGTTATCAACGAGTTAATTGCTCAAGTTATGATGAGTACAATGAAATACATATCGGTTTTCTTTTTAGGGGTATTGGTGATCGGATGTTCTCCCAAGATGGAAGAGGAGA
This sequence comes from Crocinitomicaceae bacterium, assembly GCA_045105095.1. GTDB lineage: Bacteria > Bacteroidota > Bacteroidia > Flavobacteriales_D > Crocinitomicaceae > UBA4466. Next base: position 2,634 of record JBGCDF010000477.1, read on the forward strand.
TCAAGGACTTTAACGATATTTTGCCTAATTCCGAGCGTGACTACGATCAAAAAGATTCCGTCACAGTGGATCATTCAGATACGCTTGAAGTATATGTAAATCGTTTTGCCAAAATTGGAACCTTGGATAGTATTTCCAAGTATGAAGAAGACTTATTTCCTGATCGATTCGGTTCAGAAAGCATGGAGAAATTCGTGATGAATATGGAGGGTGAACAAACGGTTTTCGTCAAATGGCGATTTTCAGATTCACTCAGAGTGACTAACGCTTTGTTCAACTGGTTAGATTGTTTCGGACCTACATGCAAGTTTATTCGTGTTGGAGAGGAAGGCCGACTTCAGCGCAATGGGTTTCAAGTCTTGGCCAATGACACCGTTTTGATCTACATCGAATCTGAAAGTAAACTCAATGCTGATACTTGGGACGAATATTTTGAAAGTCGAGAATACGAATTGGATTGGAACTACCGCATGGAGCAATCCCCAAGGGGTAAAGTGAAATGGTTCGAATACATCGACGAAGAGAAAACACCCTTAAAAAATGAAGAATTATGAAAATTATCGATAGAGGATTTATCACCGTACGACCAAAACAAGCTTTTATTGATTGGGCGAATCAACAAGATGATGAATTTCAAATTGATTTGAACGCAGAACCTTCTGTGTATTTAATCGAAGAAGACTTTTTTGAGGTGGATCCCATCATCGAAAGAAATTATAAAATGATTTTTGAATGCGAACTGGCCGCTGTTTCTGATCACGAGGAAGGGTTTCCTGAAATCAAAATGAGTGTCTTCAAAGAATGGTTTTCGGTAGAAGTTGGTTCCACAGTAATTGATTTGGAAGAGTAACCTGAAGCCTATTTTTAGTAAAAAAGATCGAGCAATCTAAGACTTTTAGATTCTTATCGAATCCAACAATCCAACAATCCAACAATCCAACAATCCAACAATCAAAAAATCAGATAATCGAACAATCCAACAATCCAACCTACCTCTCCAACTCAACCGAAGGGTATCGTCGATAAACTTCTCCATCGCGATAAAGCACTAACTCGCCCTCAGGAGTTTCATCGCTCCTCAGTTCATTGATATAACAGACAAAGGTTCCTAAATCATTCTTAAACGTATAAGTATGATTTCCTCCTGATCCCTGATATTCTAAAAATCCATTGAAGATGATTTCAACAGCATCGCGATTCGGATTTCTATTTCCTTGAATCCAACCGACAAAACGATAAGACATTCCTTTCACCTGATCAATTCGAATGATCCATTTTCCAGCATCCATAGTAAGAACTGGGCGTTCGTATTCTTGCAAGAAAACCGGTAAGGCTTCTCTGTCAGCTTCAATCATGCCTTCTTCACGAACACGAGCCGCTTCTGACTTGTAATTAACCGAAATCAACCTTCCAGACTCGTCTAACCATAGTTCTCCTCGCATAAATCGAAGTCCGCGAGAACCAACTGCGCGCCAATTGCTATCTGGGTGAGAATTAGCGATCAGATTGATCAAACTATCATCAAATAACTCACCTTGTTGTGATAAGAAATCTTCTTTGTTTGAAATGTCTTCCAGAGGATGTTTCCTTGGCAGAGGATAAGCGATAACATCACTTACTCCAATCCAATCTCTGTCATTTACTAAAGAGATGAAGTCGGAAATAGCTCTCTTTTGCACAGGAGTTAACTCCTTCGAAAAGCCATTAAATGAAAGCAAAAGTACAAGTAAGAAGATGCTTTGCCTAAGTAGATTCTTCATTGAAAGGTTGTTTCTAGTATAGTTTTCAATCATAAATGTAACTCGGTATAACGAAAAATACTAATTCTTGACAATGAAAACGATGTAACGCGTGTTTCTTTCGATGATTTGACCTAGCAACGATCAATTAATACAGCGTTAAAATAAGTCGGATCAGTAGAGACATCTTCTGCTACCCAGTGAGGTTTTTGAAAAGACTCTTCCTCAGATTCCACTTCTAACTCTGCCACGATAAGACCTTGCAGTTTCCCGTGGAATTCATCGATTTCCCACGTTTTCCCATCAATGATTATTTCGTAACGGTGTTTTCTAATGTGTTTATCTGTAAACAGATCAACCATCGCTTCAGCATCGGATAAGGGGATTTCATATTCAAATTCAGGTCGCGTAATGCCCACCATTTTTCCTTTAATAGTCAGATATCCCTTTTCGCCTTTAATCCTAACGCGGACAACTGCTTCTTCACTTTTTGAAATGTACCCTTGAACGATCAAGGTGGGGTCGGGTTTTTCAAGCTCCGCCCAAGCTTCATGATCTACCAAAAATTTATATTCTATTTCTTTCATGATTTCTAATTACAGTAGCGTGGTTCGAGAGCCTCACCCCTCTGTTTTGCATGTCCAAGAGGGGGGGGAAGCTCTCGAACTCCGATTAAACATCAAAACTAAATCAGCCTGAAGCCCCAACGAAGCCATACTTTTTCTTGTTTTTTTTGAGGAGTAACGAGATTTCCATCTTATATGGTCCCGCTTCTACCAGAAAGGTATACTCCCACTTATCTTTTCCGGCTTCCTTAACATCTTGAATTTCCATTGCCTCAATGTTCTTCAATTCTGAATTAATGAATTTCGAGGATTCTTGATCTACTCCGCTAAAAAGTTCATCGACAAACTGTTCTTTGTTTCCATTTAGGAAATCCAACTGTTCTTTTCGATAGTCTTTGTCCATCAATTTAATCACTTTTGACTGCTTATGATTAATAACGGCTAGGTAGAACTTATTGACAAAGTCGATACGTTTTTGATCAATTTCTTGAGCATAAAGTGAAATGCTCAAACTAACAAAAGCAAATAATAAGATAAATCGTTTCATGCGAACCAAGATAATAAAATGAGTGATATCCGATATGATCTTTCATTGAACAAGTTCATTATCTTCGCGCAGCATGAATGTTCAGTTGATAGAAAGAAACGAGTTGGATGTCCAAAGATGGGATGAGCTGGTAGAGCGGACAAAAGACGCTTCGCTGTTCTCTCATTCGTTTTACCTGGATGCTGTAGCCGAGAATTGGTGCGTTTTGGTTGATGATGACTACTCTGTAGGTTTGGCGCTTCCTTACTCGATTCGAGCGAGAAGAAAAATCTTGTACACACCGATTTTTGTCAGTTATCTAGAAGTTCTAGGGTCGAAAGAAACACAACTTTTTGAAGACATCATCCGAAAGAAATTCAAAACGATTGAGATTGAATTTAAGCAAGAAGTGTTGGGTGAGGCGACTGATGTATTTGTAACACAATTTTTAAATCCAGAGAAGAAACGAAAAGGTCAAGTTAACCGAATGCTAAATAAATCGAAGCGTGCGGGATACGAAATTCGGCAAACAGAAAATTGGGTAACAGTATTCGATATGCTGTATGGTCAATTGAATGGTAAGTTTTCTGGAATGACGGACACTTCACTCACTCGATTGAAAAACGCCTACGCGAAAGCGAACGATAAGGTGTTGCTTCGAACATTTGAGATTCTGGAAGGCGGTACTTCGCAGGGCGGGATCATCTGTCTTGAAAAAAATGGAAGCCTGTTGTATTCAAAAGGAGCTTGTCCAAACGAAGTACGCGATCAAGGTGGGATGTATGCGGTAATTGACGCTGCGATTCATTACGCAAATGAAAAGAAATTGTCATTCGATTTCGGAGGGTCTCGCGTTGAAGGCGTGCGCAGATTTAATCATGCTTTTGGAGGTGAAGACCTCGAATATTTCAGTTACCGAATTGATCGGAGCCCGCGCTGGTTTAGATGGGTAAGGCGCATGAAAAAGCGTTGGGGTAAAAAATCCTAGCATTCTATTTCATAAATTGAGCATTCTGCGAAACTCTGCAGCCTCAAATTCGTACATTTGCTTATGCTTCTTCTTCCAAAGTCAAATACTCCTCGGTGGATTGTGATGCTGATTGATTTGTTTCTTTCGGCCGTCGCACTTTTCTTCGCCTATTTGATCCGCTTCGATCTAAAAGCTGATGAAGAAGTTATTGCCGAAGAATGGGCCATTTTATCTAAGTCGATAATCGTCTACTTCGCCATTAAATTTTTAGTCTTTTATGTCTTTAGGATTCATAAAGGTCTTGTCAGGCATACATCAACAGAGGATTTACGGAGAATATTCTTTGCGGCAGTCACAAGTTCTGCGATCTTTTTTGCGTTAGGGTTGATCCGTTTTCATTTTGTTGACGAATATTATTTACTGCCAACCTCCGTGTTGATGATTGAGTTTTTAGCCTCTTTCATGCTTCTTCTAGGGTTTCGCTTCTTTATTAAACTCCTATACCTCGAGTCAATTAAAGGAAAGAAAGTCGAAGATCGAGTACTTATTTATGGAGCAGGAATTTCTGGATCAATTACCAAGAGAACAATAGAGAAGAGCGCTGCAAGCTCGGAGAAAATTGTCGGCTTCTTAGATGATAGTAAAAAGCTTTCAGGTAATCGTCTGGAAGGTGTCACCATTTTTCATACCTCAAAACTCGAGCAGATTATTGAACGGGAGAAGATTTCACGATTGATTATTGCTATACAGAATCCAGATGAAAACAATCGGAAGCAAGTAGTTGAAACGTGCTTAAAGCATAATATTTCTGTTCAAAAGGTTCCAAGCACGAAAAGCTGGATTAACGGTGAATTCACCACAAAACAGATCGCCAAAATTAAGATCGATGATTTACTCGGACGAAAACCAATTCGTTTGGGAGAAGAGAAAATTAGGGGAGAACTAAGTGATCAGATTATCCTTATTTCTGGTGCTGCCGGCTCAATTGGAAGCGGATTAGTTCGTCAAATTGCACCGTACCAACCGAAGAAGATTGTTTTGTTGGATCAAGCGGAATCACCATTATATGATCTGCAGAACGAATTGAAATCAGATTTTCCCGATTTGAAGTTTGATGTGGTGATTGGAGACATTCGCAGTCGTGATCGAATGAAGAATTTATTCGAAACCTTCCAACCACGCTTTGTCTTTCACGCTGCTGCATACAAGCACGTTCCATTGATGGAGAGCAACCCGTCTGAAGCCGTTTTGACAAATGTTTTAGGGACGAGAAACCTAGTGGATCTTGCCCTGGAAAATGAGGTCTACAAGTTTGTGATGATTTCCACAGATAAAGCCGTAAATCCTACAAATGTGATGGGGGCTTCCAAACGTATAGCAGAGATTTATGCACAAGCGAAGAACGCTCAAAATAGAACGAAATTCATTACGACGCGTTTCGGAAACGTATTGGGATCAAATGGATCAGTAATTCCTTTGTTTCAACGTCAAATTGAAAACGGTGGGCCGATTACTGTTACTGATGAGCGAGTGACCCGTTTCTTCATGACGATTCCTGAGGCCTGCCAATTGGTACTTGAAGCCGGTGTAATGGGAGAAGGAGGAGAGATTTTCGTTTTCGATATGGGTGAGTCAGTCAAGATCATCGACTTAGCGAAGAAAATGATCAAACTCAGTGGACTTGAGCTTGGGAAAGACATTGAGATCAAAGTCACAGGATTACGACCCGGAGAAAAACTCTATGAAGAACTGCTGGCCAAAGAAGAGAATACGCTTCCTACGCACCACCCTCAAATTTTAAAAGCTAAAGTCCGCAAATCTGAAGGCAATCAGATAGATAATGTGTTAGACCTGATTCAACTGTTTGAAACACAGGACAACATGGTAATTGTGCGGAAGATGAAAGAAATTGTGCCTGAGTTTATCAGTAACAATTCCGATTTTGAACAACTAGACAAGAAATGATCGAACCATTCAAAGTACAAGTCCGATTTTCAGATTTAGATGTCCTTGGGCATGTCACGAACAGTGTTTACCTCTCGTACTTTGAGGCGGCGAGGGTGTATTATTTCAAACACCTCCTAAAAAAAGATTGGGATTGGTCGACCGACAGCGTGTTGGTAGTCAAAAGTGAAGTGGAATACATTCAGCCTATTTTATTACACGACGGCCCAGAGGTAGAGCTTTACACAAAGCACATTGGGTCAAAAAGTTTTACGTTTGGATACAAGATTCTCGTGAACGACGTTGTATATTCTAAAGGAGCTTCAACCTTAGTCGCGTTTGACGTGTCTGCACAAAGCACTGTTCCAATCAAACCAGATATGTTGGAAGTGCTGGAGAAACTGAAAAAAGACGAACTGGATTAAAAAATGGATCGAGATTTGCACTCGTAAGGATATCTAAAACAAAACCAAAAACATGAAAGGAATCGTATTACTCACATTTGCACTGCTTACTTGCGGGGTGTATGCTCAAATTGGAGACATCAAAAAAGACCGAAAGTGTTACGAAAAGTATGATTCTGAGGGGAAACTGATCTCTAAAACACAGCAGCGATATGCGCAGTGGGAGTGTGGTAAATTGGCTGGCGTAGTCGATTGTAATGAGAAACTTGAGTATGACCAAGATCGGGACATGGTGTTCTCGGGTAGTTACGGGAAGCCATTTACAGGAAGATGCGAGACGTGTCATGGAAACGGAACGATTGAGAGAAGAATCACCTTTGTAAACGGAAAGCAAAATGGAATCGACACGAGTTTTTATGCCAGTGGTTGTTTGCAATCTGTTCAAAGTACGATCATTGGCGAACAAAACGGACAATGGCTATTGTATTTTGATAGCACATATCAGTTGATGTGGGAGATGAACTATCAGGCTGGTGAAAAGCATGGAAAACACATTTTCTTCAAGAAAGAAGGTGACACAACGAAGTGGGAGAATTACAACAACGGATTACTTCACGGAACGAAAAGAACCTATTACCCTGAATCTAAAATTAAACGGGAAGTCAATTATGCCAATGGTGTAATGAATGGTACGTTCAAAGAATTCAATCCTAAAGGGGTCGTTACCTTAGAAATCATCTACAAAGAAGGAAAGAAGAATGAAGAGGCCAAGTATTTTTTCGATGATGGCACGCTTCTCAAAACGGAAAACTGGAACATGGATGTGAAGAATGGTGAATTCAAAACCTTCTTCTATCAAGGTCATGTTCAGACAGAGGAAAATTACAAGAAGGGAGTGAAGATTGGATGGTTTATCGAATATTATCCTGACACGAAAGTAAAGCAGAAGATCTTATACGATAAAAAAGGTGTCCGTACAGAAGAGCACCGTTATGATGAGCAAGGTCGCGAAACGTATGCATTCGGTACCCCTGAGCAAGGAGGGAATGAGGATGATGAAATTCCGACTACGGGGAAGAAAAAGAAGAAGAAACGCAAGAAGAAGAAAGAAAAGAGGAATTAATTTTCGACCAATTGTTGCTACTAAGACTTATGGTCTTTACGAAACATTGCGCAATATTCTGCTCTATGATTCCTTAATCGTAGAATGTTCAAAATTCGCGATTTGAACTCAAACATGTTCAAATTGAACCGAAAAGAGGTCAATTTGAAATACTCATTTTTTTACAGATAAACATAATTACATTGGTGGGAATATAATCCAATCATATGTCATATTATGCATGACCGTTTGATAGTTGGAGTTTGCTGAAAATCCAATAAAGAGTAAGTCGTAATTAATGTGTTTATCATGAAAAAAATCATACTATTTATTCTGTTGTTACCGTTCTTCGGGAATGCAGGAACCTGTAACTTGTCCGATCGAGACGATTATACACATTTCAAAAAGTCGGTTGACAGAGCATGTGACCTTCCCGTAATTATTGGCGAGGTAATAGATGGTCCGGATTTCTTGTGCGATAATCACGCCACATATAGTTTGGAATTTGAGCAGGAGTATGGCGGAGAAGTAGAAGTTAATTGGGGAAGTTCCTCCAATGTACTAATTAGCAGCAGCGACAACGGGCATGCGGAAATAGAAACGAATGGAAGCGGGGCTGCTTTTATTTTGGCCACTATCACAATAACAAATAGCTGCGGAACAACAAGCGCTACGGTTCAATTCGATTTTTGGATTGGTGCACCAATAATTAATAGCGCAACAATATTCGGACCTAATATTATTTGTGAGAATGGCAGCGGTTTTTTCTCTCTACCATTTAGTCAATCGAACGGAGCGACGAGTATTAATGTTAGCTGGCAAAGTTCTTCAAATGTAACAATCGTGAGTAGTGATAATGGACATGCGGATGTAATTGCTACAGGGGTTGGCGATGCGTATATAGAAGCTACGATTTCTTTAACAAACGATTGCGGAACAACAACTTTGACCGTCCAAAAGGACTTTTGGATTGGCAAACCAGATATCAGTAATGCAACGATCTTTGGGACTGATCTCATGTGCGAAAATGATGATGCCTTTTTCACGCTACTATTTAGTCAACAAAACGGAAGTACAAATGTAAATGTAAGCTGGCAAAGTTCCTCCAATATAGCGATCACCAATAGTGGAAATGGGCACGCAGATGTACTTGCTACAGGTGTCGGAGCGGCGTTTATCAAAGCTACTATTACGTTAACCAATAGTTGTGGAACAACAACTCTGATAACACAAAAAGATTTCTGGATTGGAGAACCCGCAACGAATGGAAGTGTTATCGGAGCGGATGTTTTATGTTTGAGCGATGCTTCTTCCTACATTTTATTATTCAACCAACAAAACGGAGCAACCAATGTAAGTGTTAGCTGGCAAAGCTCCTCCAATGTAACCATTACCAATAGCGGGAATGGGCATGCTGATGTCATCGCAACTGGAAATGGAGCTGGGTATTTAACGGCCATTATTTCATTGACGAATAGTTGCGGTACATCAACAACTTCGGTTCAAAAAACTATTTGGATTGGGGAACCATCAATAAACGTTACGATGCTAGGTCCCGAACTTATTTGTGAAAACGATGATGCTACCTTTGATTTAGTATTCAATCAGCAGAACGGAGCATCAAACGTAATTGTCAGTTGGCAAAGTTCCTCTAATGTATCAATAATATATGGTGGTGGAGAAATGGCTGGAATATCAGCAACGGGAACGGGAGCCGCCTTTATTACTGCTACTATTACGGCAACGAATAGCTGCGGAACAACAACGATTATCCTGCAAAAAGATTTTTGGATTGGAGAACCAGTGATTGGTGGTGGAATAATATCAGGACCCAACGATTTGTGTCTTAATGATAACGCTACTTACTATTTGTTGTTTAATCAATTAAACGGATCGACGAATATAAATGTCAACTGGCAAAGTTCTTCAAATCTAAGCATAGGAAGCAATGATAACGGCCATGCGGACATCGTTGTTACTGGGCCTGGAATAGGATGGATCCAAGCTGTGATAACTCTTACCAATAATTGTGGTACTGAAACTCAGACGGTCCAAAAAAGCTTTTGGATAGGTAAACCACAGATTAGCGGAACAACAATTTCCGGTTCAAGTGTGTTGTGTAATAATGTCAATGGAACGTTTAATTTGTCCTATTCTCCTATTGGTCAGACCAATGTAAGTGTTAGTTGGCAAAGTTCTTCGAACGTGTCAATAACGAGCAGTAGCAATAATCAGGTAAATGTGAACACCGCTGCGAGTGGGAATGGAGATGCTTTCGTTATTGCGACAATTACACTTACGAACAGCTGTGGAACGGTAACGGAAACAATTCAGAAGGATTTCTGGGTTGGCGGACCAAAAAATCCAAATCCACAAATATCTGGTCCTTGGAGCGCTTGCTTTAATCAAGCAACATCATTTCCGGTATCATTTGATCCTCCTGATGGATATACAAACATTAATAATCCTACTTGGACAGTAACAACAGGTTTTACCATGACAAGTGATCCAACTCAGGCAATTGTTCAACCTTATATTGTAGGTCCAGTTGCCACGGGTACACTTACCGTTCAAGTGTTTTATACCAATGCCTGCGGTTATGGACAGGCAAGTGACCAGTTTAATTTATATTTTGCTTCACCGAATCCAGGTTGCACTCCTAGTTATTCCCAAGTCGTAAATGACCCTAAAGAATTGATAAATAAGGGTATGATCGAGGTTTATCCAAATCCTTCAAATGGCATTGTTAAGTTGAAACTAGGAAAAGACTTTTCTGTCGGAAATGAGCAGAACATTGTTCAAGTATTTGATATGCAGGGTAAGGAAGTACTGCGTACATCTACGGAAAATATCGTTACGAATATGGATTTAACGAGCTTCAATCCTGGAGTTTATTTAGTTAAAGTTTACAATTCACAAAACGTCGATACTCAAAGACTCATATTGGAAAATTAACTCCCAGCTACCTATAGCAGCTAAAATGGTGCAACTTCTTTATTGAGTTGCATCATTTTATTTTTTCCAGAACAGTTTCAATAGAAAAAACTAAATGTATCCAGCGATAGAATAAGCAACCTATCCAACCATCTCTTTGATCAAATAATTCCAAAAGCCAAGCCAAACCGAACGGGAACGGGAACGGGAAGTTCGAACAAGGTGAGGATCAAGAATATTCACACTATCACACTATCGCACTCACCCTGTTTAAATGTACCCAGCGATAGAATAAGCAACGTACCCAACCATCTCTTTGATCAAATAATTCCAATAACCAAAGTTGTCCGTACTAGGAATGTAGTATTGATCCCAATGAAAGTCTCGGGATCGATTAGTCAGCAAGTTCGTTGAGAACGGGGTGCAATCGAGTCCTTCTTTTTTGAAACACGCCAGAGAGCGTCGCATGTGTGTACCCGATGTGACCAGAATATACGAGTTTAAGTCTTTGTGCTTTTTTAGAATTTTAGCTGTCTCTTCGGCATTTTCATGCGTGTTCTTGGAAATATCTTCCGTAAGAATATCCTCTGGCGGGAATCCCCATTTCACGAGTACCGATTTCATTTGGCGTGCTTCGTGCAGCCCACGATCTGTGATGTATCCAGAATCCCCCGAAATAAGAATTTTCTTAACTTTTCCTGTTCGATACAAGGTGATGGCTTGAAAAATGCGGTCCGACTGATGGTACATGGTGAGCTCATCCAAATCATTATTGTAATTGGAGAATCCACCCAAAACAATAGCAACATCATGCTTTTGAACCTGCGACATCTTTGTACCAGGAACTTCCCACACGCTGCAGAAAGAAGAGAAAATCACAGAATTCGTGAAGAAAAAGAACATCGCAACCGAAGTCCATTTCAATCGTTTTCTCCAACGTTCGTTTTTCAGGAACAAAGCGCCCAAGACAGCCAGTCCAAACCAAAAGAAAGGTGTTATAAGAAAAAGCAGTGCCTTGGATAGAATGAAAAACATTTGATAAAATTAATTGAATTGTCCTTGGTGGCTTAAAAACATGCCTTATTTTTGAACAAAAAAAATCATAAGTATGTCGAAAATAGAAGGTTGGTTGGGATTGGAATCAGGAGAATTGTCTGATTTCTTATTGAGTTTGGGTGCAAAAGTTGGTATTGCCATTCTCGTATTAATAGTAGGTTTTTGGTTAGCGAAGTTTCTCGCGAAGTCCATGAAAAAGATGCTCAAGAAGCGTGGGACTGATCCAAGTTTGATTGGTTTCCTTTCCAGTCTTGTTTCCATGTTGATCAAAACCCTAACCGTTGTTACAGCTATTACACAGCTCGGGGTTGAAATGACATCGTTTGTCGCTATCCTCGGTGCCGCTGGTTTGGCAATTGGTATGGCATTCTCAGGAACACTTTCCAACTTCGCTGGTGGAGTAATGATCTTATTATTCAAGCCTTACAAAGTCGGAGATTTGGTTTCGATGCAAGGTGAAACTGGGGCAGTGGAAGAAATTTTGATTTTCAACACTATACTTAAAACTCCTGACAACAAAACGATCATCGTTGCGAACGGAGCAGCTGCAAATGGAAATATTACGAATTACACAAAGGATTCAGACATTAGAACAGTAAACTGGACTTTTGGAATTGCATATGGAGATAACCTCAAGTCAGCTCAAGATTTGATTATGAAATTCTTCAATGAGGACAAGCGAATTTTAGATGATCAGGAGAAAGTGGTTGTGTTAGGAGAACTAGGTGATTCATCAGTGAACTTAGCTTGCCGTGTTTGGGTAAAGAACGAAGACTACTTCGGAGTTTTGTTTGATATCAATGAACGTGTGTACACAGAATTTGGAGCTGCAGGACTGTCAATTCCATTCCCACAAATGG
>JBGCDF010000478.1:0-3514 GCA_045105095.1 Crocinitomicaceae bacterium
ACTAAAAGGAGTCTGACGTCATCGCCAATGTTAGACCCCGTCTCATCCCTATTTGGTTGTCGACCTTATTTCTCATTTGATCCCAAGATATCTCTAAATTTGATTTTACACAACCAATGCTCATATTACCGACCCCACTTAACGGTTTCCAGCACCTCTTTGCTCTTTTTTGATTGCCGCTTTTTGTGGTATTTGAAGAATCAATCACTGAAAATCAATCATTGCCTTTGATTCTTTTCATCCTCCTTTTGACCAATTATTTGAACCCCTGGTTTAGCCCCCTATTAATCGGACAAAATTATTTTGGTTAATAATAATACGCAAAAAATGCGTTAGTTTTGTTTTAGCAAGATGCGACTGACGGTGACCTTTGTACCGATGGTTGTTTAGCGATGGCGCCATTCGCTTTATTCATTTCCTGATTTTCACCCCCATTGAGGGGCTTCAAATCAGAGCAAGATGCTCCTTTTAAGCTCCCATTCCCCGATAGTTGATACTTGGGAACCAGAAGTTTATACTTCACTTTGTTCTTAGCCAGTAGTGTACGTTTTATGTTTCCACATTCCCACTGCTTGGTAAACAAATATGGTGGTAAACCACATAAACTTCCGTGACTACGTCGATTATTATAATTTTCATAGAATATTGCCAATCGCTGCTCCAAGTGCTCTAGAGTTTCAAAATGTCTCCCTTTCAATGCTGTACTGAGTGTTTTATGAAAAGATTCTATGTGCCCATTTTCTTCTGGTGTATATGGATGTGTAAATACTTGATTGAGATGGTTTTCTTTGAAGTAATCTTGTATCAGTTTTGCTGAAAAACGTTTATCGTTGTCATTCCTAATTTCGATATGCACACCTTTTGTAAGAAGATCAGCAGGTTGTAGATGATCTATAATCACTGCATTGAAAACATCTCTTACCGTATGTCTAGTGATAGACATACCTACGTGCCATTGTAGTATACGACGAGTGAATATGTCTATAATACTGAGAATTAAGGCATGCTTACTGTGTTGTTCTACCCATACAAACTTGATATCCATTTCTAAATGGCTTAATGGGTGCAAAGGAGCTATAATGCGATATTTAACATATGTCTTTGGAGATTTCTTATGCTTTTCCATCAAGAGATCATTAAGTTTCATGAGTCGGAAAACCTTCTTATGATTTATTTCACATCCTCTAAGTTGTAATTGAGCCGTCATACGTCGATGTCCACATTTGAGGTCATCATTGGATTGGATATTTTTCATATATCGAATCACTACTTCGTTATTAATTGTTCTGAGTCCCATGTTTCTATGCCGAATAACTTGTTCAGATGGCCTTGCTCCTGGCTTGCCACCACTTGGTATGTGATAATATTGATGTTTAGTCAAGCCACTAATAGCTAATGCAGTATCCCGCTTCATTCCCAAGGCGATGTAACTCATCACGAGTACTTTCTTTTCACCTTGGGATACTTCTTTTTTAGCAGGTCATCTTTAAGTTTACCTGCCATTGTTTGTTCGGCTAAAAGCTGCTTGAGTAGATCCACCTCTTGTTCTAATTCTTTGATCTTTGATAGTCGCTGCTTTGTCATTCCTTGAGTGAAACCATCATCACCCATTTGCTCAAACTTCTTCTTCCAAGAATAAAAAGTAGCCGGATATATAGCATACTTCTCTAAGGTCTCGCGTACTCCTTTAGTCGATGCTTCTTTTACAATTGCAATCTTCTGATCTTTCGACCAGCGTTTTCCTTCCTTTTTCATAGTCATAATGTTACAGTTTTTATACTATAACTTCGTCCGACTATTTTGGGGGCTGATACACTTGACTATGGATAGTAATTATTAATAAAAAACAAGTGCTTAAAAACACATTGTTAATTCAATTACAACTCATTGAAATACATATCTTCAGCTTTTTCCTCTCAACGCTTTCGCGGTCCTTTCTCTAATGAGCTGTTAATCATTACTTTGACTGCGCCAAAGGTCAGTAAGTCGTCCATAGATATGGCTATGCATCTCCAAAAGAGATTTGAACTGTATTTCAAGCATTATAATCCATTTTAACACAAGTTATTATATCACTTCATTAATTGTCCGGCATAATTTCATCTTCTATTAAATAAAATCTTCGTTTGCAAGCCATGCTGAAACTAGGCTCTTAATTTATCTATTTGTTTACAAAATAAAGGTTTAAAATTAATCACTATTTACTGATTAATTTTAAGTCATTAATATTAAATACTGAAATGTTCAAAAAATAGTAAAAGTGTTAAATATTAAATAGATTATACTATCAGAAATGTAAATCAGGTTAATAAGAATGTATAATCTAATTAACCTCAATTAAAATATGAAATACTTACCATTCACACTATTAATACTAGCAATGTCACTTGTCAACTGTAGTGATGATGACTCAACTGACTTTTATAATAATACAGATTATAGAAATGCATATCTCAATGAATACAAAGAAATTTTTACCATAGTTAATCCTTCAGTTAAAAATGAAATAATTTCTAAAAAAGGAGTTAAGATTGAATTTGATAAAAATACTTTTCTAAAAGAAAATTCTCTCTTTACTGGAAATATCAGAGTTGAATTTCTACTAATTGTTGATAAATCGAATATGATTCTATCTGGTCTAACAACTGTATTAAGATCTAATAGTCAACTAGATATTCTTAAAACGGGAGGAGAGTTTTACCTAAATGCATTTGATGCAGAAACAAACGAAAAACTGACACTATCAGATGACTATCTAGTATCAATTCCTAAGGCCTTAACTGAAGATGATGGTTCTACAATGCTTCTATTTATAGGTAGTGGTGAAAATATTCAATATTGGAGATGGCCGCTATTTCAAGGTGACACCTCTAGTGTAATCGACGAAAGTGATTCAGCCTTTAATGTTATATTTTCTGAATTTGGATGGATCAATTGTGATGCCTTTGCTTTAATAGACAAGCCAAAATTTGCGATAGCATTTGAGTTTCCAGATAATTTTAATGATGATAACGCTCTGACTTTCATAAGCCTTGATAGTCTACCGTTTTCAATGTTAAATATATATACTCCAATACCAATTAACGAAAATGCAAAATTGATCTTTATAACAAGAACAGAAAATAACTATCATGTAGCTTTTGAAGAATTTGTAAGTCAAGAAAATGTAAGTATTGATTTTACCGATAAAGAACTAGACGTGGTTCCTGCTGACGAAATAAAAAACTATCTAAAGAATATTGTAGAGTAATCATGAAATTCATCATTCGAAGAAGTTAATCTAATACAGCACTAAACAAATAGAATTAAAAAAGCGAACAAACGTTAGTTTTCTTTTCGCTCTAGGAATGAAAACACATACCTTAGCGGGTATGTCAAAAAGCACGAAGAAAAAATTAAGTAAGTCGAGATTAATAGAAGGTTTTAAACATTTGATTACTGCCAAAAAAATGGCAGAACTCTATGAAGCAAATGTGAAAATCACTTCTAAGTATGTGCATGCTACATCAAGAGG
>JBGCDF010000479.1:0-4394 GCA_045105095.1 Crocinitomicaceae bacterium
ATTTCGGCATCAACCAATTTCCCCTCCTTCGCAAATGACCAAGCTCTGTCGATCATTTCTTCTAAATGGGCATCCGAGGTTTGTGTGAAATCTTCTTCAACAGGTATGATTTCTGGTGTTATCTCCAGAGGATCGTTTGGAAGAACATACCCTCCCTCTTCAGAGTTATCATCCCTTAACCATTTTGACAAGTTTCTTCTTATCAAGTCTGTAAATTCATTGATGGATGAAAAGTTCGAATACAGCAGTTGTTTTTCTTCTTCAATCCTTCGTTTAAAATCGAGCACTTTTTCCAGTTGTGGACCAGGATCGGCAAGCTGATTTGGTGATACCGACCTGAACAAACACACCACTTGTTTCATCGGGAAATCGGCATCTTGAAAACAGTCCATTGCGATCAAATATTCTTCTTCTGTCGCTGAACTAGCATTTTTCTTATTCGTCCCAGAACTTGACCCCCACCTGTCGTGAAGAACCAAAACAAAAAAATCGCATTCCTTTAAATCTTAATTGATGATACTTTGAGGTCTTCCGATACCAGGCAGCGTATCCTCCCAACCAACGGGTTGAAAAATAACCCCGCGGTGCATCGCTTCCACCCGATTGTATTTTTCTATTTCCTCCGAAAATGCTCTTCTCTCATCTTCAAGCCCTCCGGGAGAAGCGATAAAAACCTTGTAGCCAGTTAGTTGATATGACATGTCTATTTAATTTGAACGTGGTGCATCTCACACAATGTGCGCAAAAACGGGCAATAACCACTTGTTGCTAATTATTACCCGACTCATTTCAAACAAAATACGAATTAATTCAGTTGGTAAACAGTGAAGAACGGCCTATCAATCTCGCTTTATGCCGACAAACAGAGTGCTTAAATAAACATGTCTACTTATTGTCCCCCCTCCTTATTACTCTTTCAAAAAGCCTATTCATAGCTTTGTTTCCACACGTTGAGCTGATTCAACACTCAACGATCACACAGTTAATCCAAAATCCATTTTTATGAAGCTTCACGTTTTCCTTATTTGTTCTCTTTTAATTTCTTCTTTGGTTTCCTTCAGTCAAGATTGTCCTCCTTTCACTGCGGATCTAGCAGGAAGAGCTCAGGTTAATATCGAATCAGAAGAAGACTGCTTCAAAGTAATGTACCGAGGACGTGATCTAATAAGCGCAGATACGCGATATGCCACTTTCCGCCTGAACGATGGAATGCACACCATTAAAATTGTCATGTCGGATGGCACAGAACTTAGTAAGAGAGTAATGGTTGATCCTGATCATGGGGTTCTTAACTATAACATTAAAAAGAAAAAGAAGGGCAAATACGCGGTGAAACTGAGTCTCTTTGGTTCGCAACTCACAGCTGAAGCACAACAGACATTTCACGCTGAAGCGGACGAAAATCACCGAAAGAATGTAGAAACACAAAAGGCGCGACAAGCAGCCTCTGACAAAGAGTGGGACGATAAGCTTGCGAAAAAAGAGCAAGAACGAGAGGAAAGAAAAGCGAAGGAGAAAGCGGAGCAAGATAAGTTAGATGCTGAGCGCGATGCGCAATGGGAAGCCGAGAAAAAAGAAACATTCTCTACAGAGAATACTTCCAGCACATCAAATACAAGTAGCTCTTTTTCAGGAATTGGAGGCTCTGGATCATCCATCGAATTTATTGTTCAATATGAATCTAAGCCTGTGTGTGAATGGAACATTACGATTGCCCACGCAGACGAGGATAGCGAAGTGGTTGTTGCCTCAGGAGAAACGAACTCCCAAGGAAGCTTCAAAAGTAGTTACGAAGGTCTACTTGATGTTCCCTTCAAAGTAACGGGTACACGTCAGGGAAGTAATGGTGAAGTGAAGTGGAGCGTTGATGGTTTTTGGTATATCAACGAAGAAGAAGTGAAAGAAGGTAAAATCATTCTGGACATCAAAAAGTTTGAAGATTACATGAGCAATGGTGGAATGAGTGGAATGGGAGGTATGGCTGTGAGCTATGCGAGATACGGGCTTACTTCTCACTGTGATTAACGCGTGCTTCAGTCTAATCTAGGAGGGTACAAATATGAATCGGTTCTATTTGAGGATTTTTTAAAAATTCATAGAAAGAGATAGCTTGATACCATTTCCACGATAGTTTGTTGTAGGTTTAGGATCGTACTCAATCTGTACTTTCTCTGATATAATAAATTGATTTACAAGCATCAACTCCAGAGAAATAGATCGCTTATTCTTTAAGGCAAATGATACACCCTGTCCGATGTTTAGTTCTATAGAGTTTAGTGTCACTTCGGCATTTAACTCTTTTGGATAAAAGGAACCTTCACTCGTAATAACCGTCTCATCCACTTGATAAAAATGATCTCCTTTGTAATGGGCAAAATTTAGTGCCAAAGGAAAGTAAAATGCACCATTCTTTGCGGTGTTATAAATGTACTGGTATCTTGGTCCCACACTAACATAAGCGCTTTCGGCGCTAAGCAAAGAATACTCTGCAGATAATCCAACAGCACTGTTGGCATTTAAATACGTGCTCACCCCTGCCTTCAGACAAACGACTTGCTCGAAACCTGCTTCCAAACCATTTACATAATTATCATCTGGTTCGAAACCCGTAGGGAAATTGAGAGCCCCTGTGTTCAAGCCAATACTGTATTCTAACCCTAAATCTTTTCTTGGCTTTAATACTTTTTGCTTATTCTTCCTTCTTCTAGGTGTGAATTCCTTATCGTATTGAAAATATTCGTACTGATCTGTTGTTAGAGAGTACATCTTCCCATCGTTTCGCTTAAAGGTTAGAACTCCTGTACTTTCGTCATATTTGACTATTTCACCTTTCATTTCAGTGGTGAATTTTTTCGTTCTACCCCGTCCATCTGTGTGTTCGCGATACACTGCAACAACATCGTACACTTCTACATCAATACTTTGAGCCGAGGAGAGGGTATCATTTTGGGCGATTAGTGCGTGATTGAATAAAATAAATACTAAAAATGTGAGAGTTGATTTCATGAAAGCTAAATTACTTAATTACTGCCAAAAGGTATTAGCTTTATTTCTCCAACTGTTCCGTCCAAAACTCCAAGTAAGTTATGTCCATTTCTTTCTTACCTGTTACCTGTTTGAAAACGAATTGTGAACTCATCTCTATAGCCCTGCGGTAATCATTGGAGTTTAGGCCCACTGTTATCGCTTTGAGCACAGATGTTAGATTCAATACTCTCAAAGACTCTCGCATGGTTCCATTTAAATTACCGTAATAACGCATCATGGCACTTACTTTGTACGGTATTACCTCCTTCTCTTGACTTAAATCATCCAATAGAAGTTGTACTAAAACAGCGTTCTGCTCGGGATTTGGCTTCTTCCAGCCAATTCCATTTTGCGCGAATCTAAATACTTCTGGGCTTTCATCAGAGAACATACGTTTTAGGAGCAACTGGTCTTCTATAAGGTCGAAATCGTATCGAGAAATTAAGTGTATGGCTACCTCTGCCCTAACCATTTCGTCTTTGTGATCCAGCGCCTGAATCAGGTAATTACGTCCTTCAGCTGTTCGAGAATTGTTGAGTACGTCTCCTGCGTAGTTTCCAACATTAGCATCCCTCGTTCTCATTAAAATCTTAAATACCTCATCATCAATTTCCGTATTGTGTTCGCGAGAAACGAATGAACTCAACACATTTAAGTAACTTGGTAAACTGTTTGTTTTCAGATTTTTATCTCTTAGTGTGTGCAAGATGGATTCTTCTATTAATGGTCTATTCTTTACGCCATACATCATCAGCTCACACAAAATCCTAACCGAACCTGATTTAGCAAGTGTTTCTATTTCTTTATCTGAAAAGTTATTCCATCGTTTTACGATGACTTCTTCTATGTGCTCATCCCGAATTCGTTTTAAAATGTGTAAGCTTCTGTTTCGCTCCGCGTTGTTCTCAGATGTACTTTTTTTGATGAATAGGTTTCGGTGTTCTCTGAGTAATCTGTCGTCTGCGTGTTGCACCAGCTCGAGGGCTAAAGCACTAAACTCCTGCTTTTCTTTCTTTACCAACTTAATTAAATACGGAAAGGCCGCATCTCTATCCTGCAATATTAGCGATTGAATTACCCCGCGTTTACTCAGTGTAAGTCTCGTTCCGCGTATTCCAATGCACTCAAATGTTGAATCCTCTTCTAGTAATTCCTTCACCAAATCTTGAGCAGTATAATTCGCATACTTTTTATACAAGCGTTCCTCCGTTTCGCAAATGGGTCGCATCCGAAGCATTCCGTTGTCTTCAGAGCTCGATACTTTTGGGATTTGAGCTCTGGGAATCTGAGCGAAAGCATGAACCGTTGGAAATAATAGTAGAATCCCTAACAGTAAAAATATGTTGTTCAGTCCGTTCTTTCTTGCG
>JBGCDF010000480.1:0-12289 GCA_045105095.1 Crocinitomicaceae bacterium
GCGCAAAGGGCATTTTTGAACACTTTTTGTGCCCAACCAAAAAGTGTTGAATCTTGTTTCGAAGAGAGAATGTCGTAAACAAACGGTATGTTGTATTCAGAATGAAATATACATTTCTCCACAGGTTTTAGCATTGACCCAATAAGACACCCACTAAGTTTGTTCTTGTAAAATCGTGATAGACCTGTAAAAAGTCATCTTAGATAAAGGAGTATGGCCTTGTAAGGATGATTATTTGAGCTAACTTTAGAGAAAGTAATTACTATGAAAGCCACTATATTCACTTTTTTGTTGTTCGCAAGCGTTCAGCTAAACGCACAAATCGTATCAATCCCTGATCAGGTATTTAAGTCATATTTATTGAATCGACCTGATATCAATACCAATGGAGACAGTGAAATTCAGGTTTCAGAAGCGAATAGTTTTACGGATACGATTGGACTTTTTAATCAAGGACTGAGTTCTCTTGTTGGTATAGAAGCCTTCGTAAATCTCTCATTTTTGGGTGTTCCAATGAATAATATTTCAAGTATTGATTTATCACAAAACACTCAATTAAAGGCGTTTATATGTCCACTTAATAATATCTCAAGTTTAGATGTAAGCAATAATCTTTTATTGGAGGAATTGGTGGTTTGGGACAATAACCTCAGTGCTTTGGATGTTACCATGTTACCGAATCTCAGAAGGTTGGAAATAAATACGAATTCCATTAATTCCATAGACATTTCTCAAAATCCACTGCTTGAAGTTTTCTACGCTCCGGGAAACCAAATTGGCAATAAAGACTATTCGATTTATCCGAATTTGACCAAGCTTGATTTGATGTCCTGCAGTGTTACATCAATTGATTTATCTCAAAACCCACTGTTGACGAATGTTAATCTTATGGCGAACGACATTACTGTAATCGACTTTAGTCAGAATACATTATTAGAGTACATTAATTGTAATGTCACGGGTATTTTTCAAATTGATGTTTCCATGTGTCCGAATATTTACGGTTTTTCTACTGCAGGGTGTGATAATCTAGAATCGATCAATCTTCAAAATGGAAACAATACGAACATAAATCCGAATGTCTTTCAAACAAGCTTTTCTCCCAATTTGACTTGTTTTCAAGTGGATGATGTCGCTTACTCTTCTCAATTTTGGGCTACCTCCGTGGATGATATTAACGCGTTTAGTTTGGATTGCTGGCAACAAGCATCACTTGAGGAAAATGAACTCGTCGAGTTGAATTGTTACCCAAATCCGATGCAAGAGGTATTGAATGTCACTGGGAAACAGAACATCCTTGACTTAAAGCTATTCTCCGAAATTGGTCAACTGGTGTTCGAAGCTACTCCAAATGCCCAAGAGTTCATCGTGAATACACGTGAGTTTTCTCCTGGAGTTTATTTTGTTCAGGTTTATTTTGAAGGCGGAGGTTCCTTGACCCAGAAAGTTGTGAAATGAGGCAATTTAAGCGACGAATTAGAGAATAGTGAAATAACATTCGAGTTAAAACATTCTCCATTTCCCAACAACGTCCGGTTGTCTTTTTTTGATAGATGAGTTTAAGCGAAGCTTGGTTAATTCACTGAATTTCGAAGCGATCATTTTAATCCTCGCAACGCTTTCCTCTTCGCGTAATTTGATAAAGTGCTTTTCTTTAGCATCAGTTAGATACAATGTGTAAAAATTATGCTGATCATATTTCCTCGAAGATGAGTAAGTTGATCCGCCAGACATAGTGCGTTTTTCCAAAATTGAATCTTGACAAATGTGCAGTTGATTGAATAGGTTTAAATCTTGCCAATCGCCCGAACGAATGCCTAAAAATGACCTATAGTTTCGAACTTTCCCATTTTGAGTGTCCACCTCAATGCCTTGAGTATCCATAACGAATCCAACAACGAATGCGCAAATCGGGAGTAGAACTAAACCAATAACATACGATCCTTGAAAGAACATAACAATCGCAATAACGATAAGAAAAAGCAGCACAATAAAACCATATGGACCTCCAGGATTTGAAAACTGTGCCCCATGAGAGAGTCGAAACAGTGTTGAACTGGCCTGTTTCATTCTAAAAAAATCTACGAGTGCTCGTTGCGTCCTGCTGGAATAATTGTTACTCATGTGTGATTCGTTCAAAGCTTTTTTGTGTGATACACAAAGATGCATTTTATTCCGCTGAAAATTTCTCAGTTAGCAAATCCCATAACTCTGAATAACCATTGTCGTGCCCTAAAGCCCAAAAGCCAACTCCTTTAATTTTCTTTTCTTTGATCCAGTCGTACTTCATTCCCAGTGATTTCGAGTGTGGTTTCTGGTTAAGTTTTGAATCGATTGGGTGCTATTGCATTTCAGCGACATCATTTATTTCGTTTAAAAGTTGTATCCAAATGGTTTCTTTAAACCGTTCTTTGAATACTCCGAAGTGACCGATTTTCTTTGTTCCAAGATCTGCTGGTTTTAGATGAACGGATCTCTTCTTTGAATGAGCGTATTGGTCGACCATCCATTGTACGGCTTTTTTCGGAGCATAGGGATCATCATCAATACTAAAAGCAGTGAGATCGCCCTTTATTTTATCGTAAAACGTCTGTTTAATGGATACATCACCAAGAATATAGGCTTCATTTTTGCCCCAATTTCTCCATTGATTCGCCACATTCTTTGGGAGGTTTTCCATTCCGCTCAACTTCTTAGAATTCATGTATCCGAACAAGCGGATCACAACAGGAAATAGAATAAACCAATTGAACCACATCCGAATTCTCCCCTTTCCAGACCAGAGTTTCCAATATCCGGACTGTGAGGCCACCAGAATCAGTTTATCTAATTCAACAGAAGATTTTGCTAATCCAATGATCTGTCCCCCGATGCTATGCCCTAAGACGACTTTTCTTGCGCGAGGATACGCTGAAATAACATGTTGAATGATGCTTTCCAAGTCATTTCTTCCCCAGTCTGCAGCGTTATTCGTGAGCTTTTTTATTGGTTTTCTCAGAGAACGACCGATTCCGTTGTAATCAAATGTGATAGTGGTAATTCCAGAATCAGCCATGAATTGAGCGAGCTGTTTGTAGTATTCTTGTTTCACTCCTGTAGCAGAAGCAATAATCAAAACTGTTTCTTCGTTAGTCCCTTCGAAAAGAGTCGCCGAGATTGGTTCAGAGTTCGATAATATTTCAATTTCTTTCATACAAATGATAGTCAAAGGCGTTAGACGAATTGAAGTCCAGCCAAAATGGATTTCTCAAGGTAAGAATTAAGAGGCTTTTTAATTCATCGGGCAAAAATAAAATGTAGCTTGAGTATAGAGTAGTTTTTCCAGTTCCATACTCAAATATAGGCATTGAGTTCAATACTGCCCTCTACGAGATTTCCCCAGTCTCCAATTTCTGGTGCGAACATACAGTTCTCCACATCCAACACCTTGTGCCACGTCCACTCCCAGTTTTTATTGATCTGCCAATCATCATCTGAGAGTTTTCTAGATGGACCATCTGCGAATGGATCATTTGGTAAGGATAAAGTTGACTTGAAAGGCACGAATGAGTGAAAATTCTTGAATTATATTCAAGATGTATGAAAAGATGATTTTCCACAAAATTGGAACAGGAATTGATGCTACCAAGGATAAAACGTCCCTATGAAAAAGCTTATTAAGGTGTTCTCCGCAACCAGTTTATTATGTATCGCTCTGACGGTTCTTTCGTCATGTCAAAAACAGACCATAGAATTCGAGTGGACCGAAAGTTCGAATCTTCAGCAGACCGAATGGGTCATCAATCGCTACGATAATACATTAACCAATATCAGCGAATTTCCTTCAGATACTATTTTTTTTATTGACGCAATCTCATATCAAATCAATGGCGGGATAGCAAGAACGTATTCTTTGAGTTCTCTCGATCTTGGTGAAGAGGACGAATATCAGCTTGTTTTGAAAGATTGCTCGAGCTTTGGTGGTGATTTTTGGGCATGGATAGATCAATTTAGCATAGATGAGGGAGAAGTTAATAATAAGCTCTTTGAAAATGGGTCGGACAACAACATCGTGGTTTGGATGGAGAGAATTTAAGGTCTGATAAAAGTGTCTAGCAAAAAAAATCGCCTTCCAGTTCCACAGGAACCGAAAGACGATTTGATTTTTAAAACTCGAAGAACCTAAGCTCTCTATTTTTTGATCACGCGTTTCACCGCTGCGCGAACCCCGTCAACGTTTACTTCTACGAAGTACTGACCAGCTTCTCCATTGATCGTCATTTCAACGAATTCAGCAGAAGTAACTGTCGTGTTTTCAATCTCTCTTCCAAGAGCATCCAACACACGAACAGAAACGTTGTTCAATGTCGATCCAAAGTTGATTGTTACGAACCCAGCTGTTGGGTTTGGAACCACAACTACCTCGTTATTCAATCCGAATTCTGGTAAAGACGCAACATCTACGAACGTACATGCTGAAGTATCCGTACAGCTATTTTCCGTTACGATTACCGCGTAGTTTCCATCAGTAGTTGCTGTGAAAGTTTGAGCCGTTTCACCGGAGATTGCTGCGTTTCCATTATCACAATCAATCCATTGGTAAGTCGCTCCCGCTGCACCAGCAGTCAATGTTTCTCCTGCCAATGTAGTTGATACGTCTACCGCTGTAATTGTCAAGTTAATGGTAAGTGTACTATCACACCCTGCAGCGTTTGGAATAACATCTGTGTATGTTCCAGAAGTTGAGAAAACCGCTCCACTTGGTGCAGTGTAAGAATTACATGCGAACTCAGTAAGGATGTTCGATGTTCCTACGTTAATCGTCAAGTCGATCACCATTGTACTGTCACATCCTCCTGTGTTGGCAATAGTGTCATTGTAGATTCCAGATGTTGTCCATACCATTCCACTTGGCGAAGTGTAAGAATCACACGCAGTTTCTGAAATGCTAGAACTTGTGTTCGTACAAGGAAGAACCGCACATGCAATCATTGAGTGAGATCCCAAAGAATCAAATGTGTTCTGTGGCAATGCAACCCATTCTGATGCTGCAAGCGCCCAATCGTTGTTTCCTGATTGAATAGCTGCACTACGTACCAACGTAAATTCGCTTGTAGCACCTGAGCCTACAGGCCAATTCTGTCCTGGATCAATACCTACTTCTCCGATTACGTCAAGTGTATCTCCTGTTGCAATGTTCTCTAAGATAAGGGCGTCATCACCATTGAAGAAAGTTGCTCCGTTTGTTGTGTCTGCTACAGAAAGAATTCCGACTGAATCTGCTGATGAGTTTCCAATTACATATACATCACCAGGAGCAATAAATGTTCCTGCTGGGAAATCGTATGTTCCAGATGCTGTTGGTGATCCATTCGTGTGACGTTTTACTACGTAATCCACAAGATCAATCGCACCACCAGTTGGGTTGTAGATTTCAAGCGCCTTATTGTTACTTGATCCCTCGATGTACTCAGAGAAGAACAATTCCGAACATTGGTTTGCACATCCTGCTCCAGCCGGATCGATTGTCAAGTTGATCGTGATCACACTATCACATCCTAATGCATTAGGAATTGTGTCCATATACATTCCAGTCGTCGTGTAGATGTTTCCGCTTGGTGAAGCGTACGCAGTACATTCTGTTGCGGTAACAGTACTTGTTGTTTCTGTTCCGATAGTAAGGTCAACAACATAGATGCTATCACATCCATTCATATCGAAAATAGTATCGTTATAAATTCCAGTAGAAGTCCAAACGGTATTTCCACTTGGTGATGTTACCGGAGAACAAGAAACGATTGTTTGGTTGAACGTCAATGGAGAACATGGTGCTCCACAAGGAAGCATTGTATGAGATCCAAGTGAATCTACCATGTCAATTGGGAATACATTCCATTGAGTTGATCCTAATGTCCAATCCAATTCTCCTTGGTTGATGTTGATCATACGAACAAGTGTAAAGTTGTTTGTTGCTCCTGATCCAACTGGCCATCCTGAACCTGGATCAACACCGATTTCACCTAGGATATCAAGTGTATCTCCAGAAACTACATTTTGAAGCCAAAGCGCATCGTCTCCATTGTAGAATGTAAGTGTGTGCGTTGTATCTGTTTGAGCCATAATAGCGGCATTAGCACTCGGGTTACCAATAACGAAAACATCACCCGCTAAGATTGTCCCAGTAGGGAAAAGGCTATCAGTTGGAATCAAACTTCCGTTGTTTGCTCGGTAAATTACGTAGTTCGAAAGATCGATGTCGAAAGCAGTAGGGTTGTAAATTTCAAGTGCTTTATTGCTACTTGATCCTTCAATGTATTCTGAGAAGAATAATTCAGTACATGGTCCAAACATTGGTACTGGAGGTGCACATGAAGTCATTGTGTGCATTCCGAGTGAGTCAAATGTATTCTGTGGAAGCACATCCCATTCAGCGGCTGCAGTTGACCAATCATTATTTCCTTGTTGGATTCCGATCATTCTGGTCAAAGTAAATTCACTTGTTGCTCCTGTTCCAACAGGCCAGTTTGCACCTGGATCGATTCCAACTTGACCGATTACGTCAATGGTGTCTCCTGTCGCGATGTTTTCAAGAATCAAAGCATCATCTCCATTGAAGAACGTTGCTGCATTTGTTGTATCAGTAACTGCAAGAATTGCTGGGTCAGCACTTGAGTTTCCGATAACGTATACATCACCTGCTGCAAGTATAGTTCCTACAGGGAAATCGTAGGTTCCAGACGCAGTTGGAGATCCGTTCGTATGTCTCTTTACAACGTAATCAGCCAAATCAATTGGGCCACTTGTTGGGTTGTAAATTTCGAGCGCTTTATTATTGCTCGATCCTTCAATGTACTCAGAGAAAAAGAGTTCTGAACATTGAGCAAGGCTCACAGTTGCTGCGAGCATTGCGATTGATAAGGTAATAATTCTTTTCATCGTAGATAATTCTAATTTTTTGCAAAGTTCGGACATTAATCAGACATCCGCACTATGCTGAGATTAACAAAACGTTACCAGCGTTCAGGATTTCGAACTAAACCGATTCAGTCTCGATAAATGACCGAAATTGTTGATAAATAAATCTTCAAAACTCAAGTTTGATTTGCTCGAAATTTAGCCTTTGACATCTAGGTATGCAGTGAGTGCATAATAAATTTTTACTTTAAAAGTCTGTTAGTGAATTGGTTAAATTTTGACCCTAATTTTTTTTACTGTGAACTCATAATTTTTTTTAACTTTTAATGCGCTAGAAAGAATTCAACCATTGTCGCGCTGTTTCATGAAAGTGAAACGCCTTTTATTGATACTCCCTTTGATAAGAATTACCAATGAGTAAAAAGAGATGCTCAGAGCTACATATGAAGATGGAGTTCAAAAATCTCAGAACTAAACTAAAAACTATCTATTATGAATTCATTCTACGCAAGGAGGGTGTTCAGCCTAACCTTTGTAACCGTACTTTCGGGTTTCTTGTTTGGACAAACCATTGAACAGAAGACCGAAATCACCAAAGAGTACAACCAAGACAAGTTATCCAAACTTGAATCTGAGTTCAAAGGAAAATCAGAAAAAGCTAAAAAGCGAGCCCTTGAACTGGCAGAAATTAAGGGGTGGCCCTTAACCTATACCACCGCGGAAGGGTCATTTGCCGAACTACAAGACGTGGACGACAGTGGTAATCCGCTTTATTACGTAACATCAAATGTGGATGCAGCGGAGTCTACTAGAACCGATCACTTGAATTCAGGAGGTTCGTTAGGGTTGAACTTGAACGGTGATAACATGACTGCTGGTGTTTGGGACGGCGGTATTGCGCGTGCATCTCACCAAGAATATGACGGGGCAGGAGGCACAAATCGTTTTTCCGTTGGAGATGGTTCCTCATCACTTAACTTTCACGCGGCCCACGTAACAGGAACCATTATGGCGTCTGGGGTACAAGCGAATGCCAAAGGAATGGCTCCCTACTGTAATGTCCTCGGATCGGATTGGAATTCTGATTTATCGGAAGCGACAAGTGCAGCGGCATCGGGGATGTTGGTTTCCAATCACTCATACGGATACGGAATCAGAGACCAATTTGGGAATGTTCAATTGCCTCAATATTTCTTTGGAGGATACATTAGCGTTTCGCGCGATTGGGATCAAATTATGTACAATGCGCCGAACTACTTGATGGTCGTGGCTGCAGGAAATGATGGAAACGACAATTCGGCGAATACCGATCCTATTGGAGGGAACGGCTCGTACGATAAACTGAATGGAACATCAACATGTAAAAACAACCTCGTAGTAGCAAATGCTCAGGATGCGAATATTGATGCATCTGGTAACTTGATTTCAGTGAGTATTAACAGCTCAAGTAGTGAAGGGCCAACGGATGATTTACGAATCAAGCCAGATATTACTGGAAATGGAACTGGAGTATATTCAACGTACGAAAACAGCAATTCGGCTTACGCGTCTATCTCAGGAACATCAATGGCATCGCCAAATGTGACGGGATCATTGCTGCTTTTGCAAGAGCACTACAACAACGTAAATGGAAGCTATATGAGATCAGCTACCTTGAAAGGCCTTGCTATGCATACGGCTGATGATGCAGGAGCTACAGGTCCCGATGCTGTTTTTGGTTGGGGATTGATGAACTCAAAGCGTGCAGCAGAAACGATCACCAATAACGGGTCTCAAACAATGATTCAAGAGTTATCGCTTTCTTCAGGTCAATCCTATACAATTACTGTTGATGCAGATGGAGTAAATGATTTACTAGCTTCTATTTCATGGACAGATCTTCCAGGTACTGCGAATACTGGAGTGATTAACCCAAGTACAATTTACCTCGTAAATGATTTGGATATTCGCGTAACAAAATCAGGAACGACATACACTCCTTGGAAATTAACAGGGCCAACTTCCAACACAAAGGCAGACAACAATGTTGATCCATTTGAGCGCGTTGATGTGGCAAATGCTTCTGGAACGTACACGATTACGGTAACACACAAAGGGTCCTTAAGCAGTGGATCTCAGAACTTCAGTTTGATTGTTACGGGAATTACAAGTGGTTCTGGACCAGAGCCTGTAGCTTGTACTTCGACAATTTCAAACTTCCCATATTCAGAAGGATTTGAAAATACCTTAGGAGCATGGACGCAAGGAAGCGGAGATGATTTCGATTGGACTTTGTTATCAGGTGCAACTCCATCTAGCAATACAGGACCAACTGCGGCTAATGAAGGAAGTCACTACGTGTATATGGAGTCTTCAACTCCTAACTTTGCGACAAAGAATGCACTTTTGAACAGTCCGTGTTTTGATTTGACAGGACTGAACAACCCAACGCTTTCATTCGATTATCACATGTATGGAGCGGCTGAAATGGGTGGATTGAATTTACAAGTGAGTGTCGACGGAGGAGCATGGTCAACCATTTGGTCAAAAAGTGGAGATCAAGGGAATAACTGGTTGTCGGAATCTCTTAGCTTGAATGCGTACGCTTCAAGTTCTGAAGTGAAGTTCAGGTTTAACGGAACAACTGGAACTACATGGCAAGGAGATATGGCGGTTGATGCCTTTGGCATTGCTGGTGAAACTGTTGGAGAACCTGGGCCGTCTTGTTCAGCTACAATTACATCGTTCCCATATAGCCAGAGTTATGAGAACACATTAGGCAATTGGACGCAAAATAGTGATGATGATTTCGACTGGACAGTTCAGTCTGGAGCGACACCTTCAGGCAACACGGGGCCATCGAGCGCCAATGCAGGATCGTACTATGCGTACATGGAATCTTCGACTCCGAACTATTCTACGAAGAACGCGAAGTTGACAAGTCCTTGTTTTGATTTAACAGGAGTTTCTAATCCGGAAATCAGTTTTGATTACCATATGTACGGAGCTGCAGGAATGGGAGAGTTGAATCTTGAGGTCAGCACGAATGGTACTGCATGGACGACCGTGTGGAATAGATCGGGAGATCAAGGGAATGCATGGGTTTCAGAGTCAATTGATTTGAGCGCATACTCTTCGAGTTCAGCCGTTCGATTCAGATTTAACGGAACAACTGGAACAACTTGGCAAGGTGACATGGCGATAGATGCTGTTTCTGTTCAAGGGGCTGCGCCGTCTTGTACGAATGTAAGCTTATCCATCACATTTGATGATTATCCAGAAGAGACAAGTTGGGAAATTACCAATGGTTCTGGTGTTGTTGCTAGCGGAGGAACTTACGCTTCACAAGCAGATGGATCAACGTTGAACCTAGATGTTTGTCTACTCGATGGATGTTATACATTTACGATTAACGATGTTTATGGTGACGGAATGTGTTGTGCATATGGAAATGGAAGCTACAACTTGACGAACGATGCGAACGGTGC
The DNA here is from genome assembly GCA_045105095.1 of Crocinitomicaceae bacterium. Classification (GTDB taxonomy): domain Bacteria; phylum Bacteroidota; class Bacteroidia; order Flavobacteriales_D; family Crocinitomicaceae; genus UBA4466. The sequence continues at coordinate 10,362 of JBGCDF010000480.1, forward strand.
AGTGTTGGCTCAAGGAGGAAGCTTCGCTTCGAACGAATCAACGAACTTCTGTATTGGAGGAGCGACAAATTCTCAACTTTCAGATGTGACGCCTGTAGGTTCGGAAGGATCACATTTTGAGGTGTATCCGAATCCTGTTAGTGATCTGTTATATGTTGAAATCAACTCAAACAGACAACAATCTTATCAAGTACTTGACTTGAATGGCAAACTGTTGTTCGAAGGAGTTCTAGAGAATTCAATGATTGACTTTTCGGCGCTCGCAACAGGTGTGTACATTATGAAAATTACTGATGGAACGAAGACAATCACAGAAAAAGTGATCAAGAAATAGTTCTAACCACTTAATTACCAAGAGGGGGTGTTATTCCAGTTTCCGATAGTTATCGGAATGGGAAGCACCCCTTTTTTGATGAATTTCGCTATACAATACAGTCGGATAAAAATACATTCATCAATGATTACCAATTATTAACAGATGAGGTGATTTTGGATTCATATATTTGAACTAAAAGTGGACGGAATTATGGACAAATCCTGCCTTCTTTTGACTATCATTACTTTTCACATTGTTGGGCCACTTTGATTTACGTATGTGCGTTCGGTCATAATTTATTTGAATCTCGAACGTTCTGATATAGAACTGCCATTGATTGAATATCGTGCACAAGAAAGTGCGCTCCGCGTGTAGTGAGATGAACTACTAGTATTCCGTATGATAAGAATCTACATTATTGAAGATAGCATCACGCATTTAGAGTTGCTGAAGATGAAAGTTGAAATGCTCGGCTATGAAGTCGTTGGTTATAACCAGACGGCCAAGAATGCGCTGCAAGATATTCAGGATAAAAAACCGGATGTTGCTCTTGTAGACATCAATTTGACTAGGGATAGAGATGGAATCACACTGGCGCATGAAATCCAAGAATTCACTAATGCTAAAGTGATTTTTATTACCTCTCAAAGTCAGAGTGAAGTGATTTTTGATGCAATCACTGCAAAACCTTCTGGCTATTTAATCAAGCCCGTTGATCCCGAAGAGTTAAAGGCGAATATTGAACTCGCGGCATACAAAAAACAAGAAAAGCAAGAAGTTCCGCCTGAACCCAAAGAATATCTAACTGTAAGGACAGGAGAAAAACTTCAACTGGTTTACTTCAAAGATGTGAAGTACGCGCATGTGGAGGTTAAGAATTACGTGACCTTGATCGACAATGAAAACAAGCAATTTGCGGTAAGAGATTCTTTGAAAAACGTAGTAGACAATATACTTCCACCAGCGTTTATTCGAACCCATAAGAGCTTCGCTATAAATATGGACTATGTTGCTTTTATCGATGAAAAAGAACAAAGTGTATTCCTAAAAACGAATGATTCCATCCCAATTGGGAAATCGTTCAGAAAACATGTGTATGAAAAAATGAATATTCGAACCTGAGAATCTTCTTTACCACATCACTGAAATTATTTAACCACTTATTTACTTAACTATGAAAATTATAGCTTCAGTACTCCTTGTAATCTTTCACCTTTCTTTAAGTGCACAAGGTGATAGCGATCCTCGGCAGAAAATGCATCAGCAACTTTCCGAACTTAAGGGGCAGGTGAATGTCAAAGCACTGTCTATCAATGATTATGAGAGCGTTAGAAGAATTCGAAAAATTTACGATCACTTAAATCTGGATAGTGCTCTTTATTATGTTTCTCTTGAGTTGGAACTTTCAGAGAAGAAAGAAGACCCTGATCTCATCGCGAAGGCACGTTTCTCGAAAGCCAATCTTCATTGGAGACTTCAACAACCCGCTGAAGCTTACGAATTGTTGAGTAGGAACCTCGCGAACAAGAAGGTGATTTCAGATTCCGTGCTGGCCTGGACACTCTTTAAATTGGCAAAAGTGGAAATCCAGCGACAGAAACCAGCAGAATCG
>JBGCDF010000481.1:0-12352 GCA_045105095.1 Crocinitomicaceae bacterium
AGCCGTAGTCAGTTGTTCCGGGTAACAAGCCGTAATCCAATAACATGGGCTTATGCCATAACGATAGAGGGGACTCGGTACCATTTAAGTACTTGTAAGATATCTTATAGTAGCTTGCACCAGTGGTAACAGCATTGAAATCAGTGAAACTACTCAATGACCCAAATGGAGTTCCTCCAATTTTAGTGTAAGTACCAGTAAGTTCTTTTCTGTAAACCAATACGCTATCTACGTTGGCCGTTGAGTCTGGCCATTCCCAGAGCACAACTATGTTTTCGCCAGTTTGAAAATCGGCGGATACCATACATACTTCTTGGCTAAAAGCACTCGAAGAATATAGAAAAATGAAGGTGAGAATAGGGAGCAATGTTTTCATGTTGAAAGGATCAAGTTATTTAAGCGCAAGATATTAATTTTTTGAATGATACAGGCGCTTAATCTAGTATAGAACGCTTTAGTTTTTTAATAGGTTGGGCAGGAGAAAATTGAAATTAGCTAATCTAGACTGAGCAGGTAATCAAATTCTAGTTCAGATTCTCTTGACCAGTTCAATAGGAATGGCAGGGTGATAAGCGTAGCTGGATGAGAAGGATATTTCTTCACCACCTGAGCACCCCGACGCTCTTGAATTTCATGGTAACCAGCTTCGGAGCTTAGGACAAGCGAACCTTTCTTAGCATCTAATAATTGACGAGTGTCGAATGTCGGAACGAAGCGTTTTGCTGCGAAATGTATTGAGTGACTTTGATAAGCATACAGACTCACATCAAGGTTTTTTTCTATTATTTCCGTTCCTACAACTGAACTAGCCTGGTAACTCAGAAGATTGGGATAGAAATGAGTTGACATCACTAAATTGAATCCTATTCCAACGATAATAGCAGGAATAAGAAGCTGTTCAGTTCTATTTTTCAAAGCTCGAAAGACCAGCCATGAAAGACTAAATAGTACGCTCAATAGAACTGGAAGGATGATTGATTTAATAGGGAAAACAATCGAAATAATAAGTAACGAAGCGATCCAAAATAGGTGCATAAATCCAAAGTGGTACTTGGCCAATTTTTCTCGAAGATTATCAGAAAACTGATAAATGAAACTAGCTGTTAGAATGGCGGCAAAAGGGAAGAGAACGAAGATATAATGGGGAAGCTTGTAACGCGATAAGGAAAGTGCAATAAATACCAAGATAAAGCCTCCTAGAGTGATGAACTCGCCTTTCAATTCTACCTTCTGGATCATACTTCGAATCAGCTTTCTGACCTTTACAAAAAGTGCAGGGATGAAGAAGAAAATCCAAGGTTGGAAATCCCACAGAATGGAATGAGTAAAGAAGAAATACCCTGAATCATTCGACCAGTAATTTTCACCAGTAATTCGGCCGAAACTTTGGGTCCAGAAGAAGAAACGAAGACCAGAAGGTCCTTTCAGTCCATATGCCGTTTTTTCTGGATGAAGATCGAACTGCGTGTACAAGCCGTAACACATTGGGAAGAGGAAAATCCCGACAAGAATCAGTAGTAAAATCCATCGTGGATTGAAGATGTTTTTCCATTGTCGTTTGAGGAGGAACTCAGTGCCAAATGCAGCAGCGAGAATGATTAAAACGAGCGGACCTTTGGACATCATTGCTCCGGCAATTCCTATGGAAAGAAGGAGGAAGTGTATGCTTTTTCTGGTTTGAAGATAGGCAGCCATTTGCCAAACCGAAAACATGGTTAACCCGAGTAACATGGAGTCTGTTCGGACATCATTTGTGATCAGAAATAAAGCTTGTGTGGATGCAAGAATCAACGTTGAAGCCATTGAGACTTCTTTCGAGTAGTACAAACGCGCGAACCTAAAAGTGCTGTAAATTCCCAGTAGTGTGATAAGCACGGAAGGCAATTTGTAGGTGAAGTTTGAGATTCCAAAGGTCATGTAGGAGAGCGCAGTTGTCCAAAAGAGTAGGGGCGGCTTATCCAAATATTCTTTACCGTGTTCATAGACATGTAAGAAGGACTTTGTCCAACTCATTTCCATGGAAATGACGGAGTATTGCGCAGCATCCACTTCCATAACTTCGATGAACATATTGAAGAAATAAACGAGAAAAATCCCTCCGAAGATGAGATGGTATCGATATTTCCAAAGGAATTGATTCATGCAGAAGTACTTTTTGAACTCAGTGCCAAAATTAATGATTCAGAAGTAACAGCGGTTTTTTTGATTCATTTTGATCGATAGTCGACCGATAGCTTCAATACGTAAAGGATTTTTTTAACGATTCTCCTGTGAAGAAGATTAAATCCATTATATTTGCAATCCGAATTTCAAGGAAATTGTCTGCCCTGGTGGTGAAATTGGTAGACACGCAGCCTTGAGGGGGCTGTGCACTTACGTGCGTGAAGGTTCGACTCCTTTCCAGGGCACAGAAAAAAAGCGAATCGATAGATTCGCTTTTTTTGTTTCTCATATTTTGTACTCAGGGACATAGAATCAAAATTTCAAGGTAAAGTGAGAGTTCACTACCCTGAATATCGAATAAGGAACAGTTACGTCAAATGAAAAGCCGTAAAAATGGCAACGAATACAATCGCAGCTCGGGCCTCTTCAGAAATGTCTCCGTCGATGTCAATATTCCAACGTTCGTAATTATCAGAGAACACGGTTCGAATACTACCATCAGCATCCCCAGAAATATCCCAACGTTCTAAATCGTCGTTGAAAGTTGTTTTCACTCTGATAATTTTATCTCCGTCTTTGATTTCCCACTGATCGAAGTCATTCGAGAAAATGGTTCTCAAGGTGACAGACCCTATATTCCACGAGTCCCAGTCGTTTGAAAAGGCCGTACGAATACTAATGGATCCAAATTTCCAATTGTCCCAGTCGTCAGTGAACATTGTTCTGATGGTGTACCCATCCCAACGCCAACGAGATTCATCTTTGGTGAAGGTCGTTGAGAGTTGTTGAGCACTTGCCGTAAAGCTCAGTGCTGCGATACACAGTAAAATAAGTCGTTTCATGTTCAATTGTTTTAAAGAACCACGTTTGTTTCCTTGTCGAAGCGCTTGTACGAAATTACAACGGCGAGAACGGCAAGCGAAATCATTACAGCAAAACTCAAGCCAACTAATCCTGCATCTAGTGTTCCTGCAATTAAATCTTTGGTGGCAAGCACAATGTTCACGATTGGAATACAAGCGGTAACAATGTTTAATTCAATTCCAGGGAAGAAACCTACCATTGCTGGAAGAACAACAATGATGTTCATCGGAGTAATAATACTCTGTGCTTCCTTGAAGCTTTTCGCGTAAACGGCAATCGGTATCATCAAACCTGCAAAGAAAACTATGAGTGGAAACAGCAATCCAAAGAGCATCAAAATGAATCTTGGGCTTAGGACGTCATGAACCACATTAAGGATTTGAGGGTCCTTTACAATATCAAACACTTCGATGGATAGGAAGAGTCCTAAAAGGGCAAAAGTCGACGCTAAGAGTCCCGAAAGAACTACTACGCCCATTTTACCGAAGAGAATCTGCCACCTGGCCACCGGGGTGGTTAAAAGCGTTTCGATCGTTCCTCGTTCTTTCTCTCCTGTGAACAGATCAATTGCAGGATACATGCAACCGATGAATCCAAAGGCAATGAAAATGTACGGAAGTAGACCTCCAACTAGTTTTCCGATCATCTCTTTGGAAGAAGCTACGTTGGAATAGTTCACCTCCAATGGACGAATTTCCTCTTCGTTGATATTTAAATCCAGGTAGCGCTCTTGTTTGGCAATCGATTCGATGGTCTCCAGATATGCCTGAGCACGGTCTTTCATTCCTAAATCAGTCGCATTAAAGAATACGGTCACTCCAGCTGGTTTTTTCGTCTCCATGGAGCTGTCAAAATCGGGACTTGGGAAAATTCCAATCTGTGCAGAATCTATCTTGATGGCAGCTTTCAGTTCGACCGTGTCTTTGTATGAAATGATGTTCTTCTTTCCAAGTTCATCAGGTAGGGTCTCCAATTGAGACAGGACATAGTTGTCAGGATCACCGACAACGCCAATTTCAATGGTTTTTTCCGCTGCTTCCTTTGAAAAAGAGTCAGAAATAGTAACGAATAAACTGAGGATAATCGGGAAAATCAGTACTGGAATTACCAGCATCATAATGAGTGTTCGACGATCCCTTAATGTGTCCTTGAGTTCTTTTTTGAATATCGTAAAAATCATGCGTTCTCAAGTTTTGATTCGTTTACAATTCGGATAAATTCGGCTGTTAGATTAGGAGCTACCATATTTTCTCTGAAATCACTCATTGTGCCATTGTGCAAGAGATTTCCTTTATGAATAATCGCGATATCGTCACACAGTAAATCAACTTCACTCATGATATGACTTGAGAAAATAACTGTCTTTCCTTCTGCTTTGCAGTCGCGAATCAGTTTGATGATGTTTTCAGCGGTGATTACATCTAGACCACTTGTCGGCTCATCAAAAACCACTACTTCTGGGTCGTGAATCATGGTGCGGCAAATCGATACTTTCTGTTTCATTCCAGTCGAAAGCTTTCCGATACGCTTGCCCTGAAATTCATGCATGTCAAGCAGGCTGTATAGTTTCTCTTTTCGCTGTGCACAAACATTCTTTGGAATGTCATATAGATCTGCGAAATATTGAATCAATTCGTTCGGGGTGAGTCGTGCATACAAACCTGTCGATCCTGTTAAGAAACCGATTTTCTTTCGCGCTTCCTGTGGATTTTTACTTACATCGATTCCACTTATTTTGATGCTTCCCGATGTTGGTTTGAAGATTGTAGAAAGCATGCGCATAGTGGTCGTTTTTCCAGCTCCATTAGGTCCTAGAAGGGAAAAGATGCGTCCAGGTTGACAAACAAAGCTGATACCGTCAACGGCAATTGCTTTTGAATCCGTGGTGTTTAGTTCTTTCCGCTGCTGTCGTGAGAGCGAAAATTCCTTTCTTAAGTCAGTTACTTCAATCATAAAAAGTGATTTTCAGTTTAAAAATCGCGAATTGATTGGAACTTAGCAACCTTTTTACAGGAACGGAGCAATATCGTTTTAAGTGAACGACAGAGAATTTAAACTACTCGCAGATTCGACCCTTGTGAACTCCTTGCTCGAACATGGCGTCTATGCTCTTCATGTCTTCGAGAAGTTCGTCTGAAGGTGGCGTGTTTTGCAGTTTGTTCAGATCAGGCTGCCCCGCATCAACCCAGGCTGTGTACCATACAGATCCAACGGATAGAATAGAAGCACGCAGTCGACGTTCGACCATGCCATTCATACGTCGGTGGTATTCCTGCGAAAACTCGTAAGAGTATACTTTGATTGTAGAGTTTCCTCTGCGCTCAAAGCTGTATTTCTTATCAGAATCCATGTCTGCTGTCAATTCTCGCTCTATCTTAAGTACTGAGTCTACAGCACGATGAGAAGTTTCTACGCATTTCCAGATGTAAGGTCCGAGGTCTTGGATGTATTCTGCTTTACCGATGAAGTAGTCGTAGTTTTCATCGTTGATCTCAACTAGACGACTCTCCCACAATCCATGGATTCCCTTTTGATTGGTTAATTGTCCATTGTAATTTTCTGTGGTGTGCAAGGGAACGTGCGCATCGCCAATGTAATGACCGATATCGGCCGAGTATTTTAGGATTAAGTCGACATTCTGGTTCTCGAAGGCGCGCTGAAGTTTGCGCTTCATCACCTGAATGTACCAAGGAACAATGCCGTAAGCTTGAAGTGTATCTTCTGAAAATTCACCAATCGCGTCATTCCATCTTTGAGGCATGATCTGGAAAGGGTCTTCGCCGCCGTGAGCAAAATGGTCGATGTCAATGTAATGTCGTTGAGCTTCACCATCAACGGCGTATCTGCGTTTATCAGGGTCAACAGCGTGTTCTGTTAAAAACTCGATGTGTTCCTTGTAGAAACCGAACATTTCGGGAGGAAGTGTGAAGGTGGCAATGCGATTGATTCGTTGGTGTCCAAAGAATCCCCATTTCTTTTTTCGTTGATCACTCTGTGAAGTAAACGCGATCAAAAAGGCGGGTAATATTACCAGAAAAGTCCACTTATATTTTGACCAGTTTGCCATCTTTCATAATTGGAATTACGTCCGTTGTATTGGGGGTAAGACAATATTTGATGTCCTCGTTCAAGTTCAGGTTTTTCAATCTACGTCGATGCGAACTTGCCTTGAGGAACCCCATATATCGATCCCACGCTGAAAGATACAAATATTTTGCCGCAATTGATGAGTCTTCGTCAGACGTGAATTTCCCTGTTCCAAGTAAGAATTCAGAAATAGCTCCAGCGCAGATCGTGTCTTCCAAATTGAACTTGTCTTGCCAGCCAGAACACAAGCAAAGTGTGTTTTTATTTTGCTTTACCAGCCATTCACACAATGCGTCAAGATTATTCAAAGATCCTACAACTACTGTATCGGCATCTTTCGCAATGTTAAGCGCTTTCGTACCATTCGTTGTGGTTAAGACGACTTCTTGTCCTTTGAGTTCATCTTTCATGTAGGAGTAGGGAGAGTTACCGAAATCAAATCCTTCCACAATCTGACCTTTTCTCTCGGCTCCGACGAGGTATCCCTTTTCCTTATATTTCCGTGCTTCATCGATTGATGAAACTGGAATAATCGATTTGATTCCGTTTTGAAAAGCCGCACAAATCGCAGATGTAGCACGAAGTACATCAATTACAACAACAATTTCATATTCGTCTTTGAAGTATTCATATTCTCCAGGTGTGAAGCAAACTTCAATGTGTTTTCTTTCGTCCATGTTGCAAAAATAACTTTTTGTTTAAAGTACAATTATTCAAACGGGCTCAATTGTTCCTTCGATAAGTGATTTTCTTTCCTAATCGAGCACTCGTTTTTTCAATCAATAGATAAAAAATGTAGCCAACCGCATAGGAGATGAGGAGTGCGATGATGAGCAATCCTAATTTCTGCCAAAACTGATCTGCATATCTTGCTGTGAAGTACAGAAACAATCCGCCAACAGCTCCGTGAATGAGGTAAAAACTGAATGAAACTTCACCCGCAAACTCAATGATTCTTGATCGAAAGCTCAGAAACAGAATAATCGGGATGAACAGCACAGATGAAATATAGTAGAGCGGAGCTTGATTCACTTGAAAGTCGAGAATTCCGATGGCTGAAAGAATCAATATATAGATCAATTCAAACCGCTTTTGATGGAAAAGATACATGGAAATTCCAATGGTAAAGTATGATCCAAACTCTACAACTGTGCCTCGGGTATCACAAAAACAATTTAGGGCGAAAGCTAAAACGCTCAAGCCAAGTAGCCATGGAAATGGGGACTTTCGAATGAGTAAAAACGTCAGTCCGATGAAAACGTAGAACTGAAGTTCAATGCTCAGTGTCCAGAAAATGGGATTGTACCACGCTTCTCCAGTAAAGTTGGCAGTTAGAGTTATGTTTGAAAGAAATTGATTCCAGGAGAAGGTAAATGGAATACCATTGTACCACTGAAATACAGCATTGATGCACAAAATGAGAAGTACGCAGGCGAGTAATGGAAGTTGAAGTCGAATGACTCTTTTCAATAGAAAGTGTCCGTAGTTTCTCAGTTGATAATTGCTCCGTTCTAAATGTAAAAACAGCACATAACCGGAAATCAGAAAGAACACACAGACAATCCCAGGCATGAAGGGGGCTATTGTGTTCAAAAAAGGATCAGACGTGTCAAAAAGCGAACCTTGAGGACTTTCAAAATGCAAAAAGTGAAAGAGCGCTACAATGAACGCACAGACTCCTCTTGCGACATCCAAAATGACAACATGCTGACTTGTTTGATTCATTTATTCTCTTCTTCGCTGAGAGGTTTGAGGTAGTTGGCGTCAATCCAAAATGTAGCAAAGGGAAGAAGAGACGCGATCCAGGAAATTCCCATTTTCTTCCAGCTCCATTTTCGATCGTTCCCAACAACATATACCCAAAGCACATAGGCAATGAACAGGACGCCGTGAGCCATTCCCACAATTTTATTCGGCATTCCCATTTCGTAAATGTACTTCAAAGGCATTGTCAAGGCCAGAAGCAAGTATGAAATGCCTTCCATAATTGCTAAAATTCGAAGCTGTCCGAGTGAGGTTTTTACATTCATTGTTTTGCCTGCTTTTGTTGTTTTTCGAGAGCAAAAAGCTCATCGCGAAGTCGAGCCGCTTCGATAAAGTCGAGGTCTTTGGCTGCGGTTTCCATTTTCTTTCGTGTATACTTAATCGTTTGTTCCATCTGTTGATCTGACATGTATCGAATAACAGGGTCAGCTGCGATGGATTCTTTGTCGTATTGTTTGTAATCCGTTGGACCATCTCCATCGGCAACTTTCGTTGAATTCAGAATCTTTTCGGTTGATTTCGATAATGGAGTTGGTGTGATTCCATGCTCCTCGTTGTAGGCTTCCTGAATCTTTCTCCTTCGTGCCGTCTCGTCAATTGTGCGTTGCATGGACTTCGTCATTTTATCTGCATACATGATGACCATTCCATTGACATTTCTCGCTGCACGTCCAGCCGTCTGAACCAATGAGCGTTCATTTCTCAAAAATCCTTCTTTATCCGCATCAATAATGGCAACAAGAGAAACTTCTGGCAAGTCCAGTCCTTCGCGAAGTAGGTTTACTCCAATCAGTACATCGAATTCACCTAATCTCAACTGACGCAGAATCTCTACACGCTCAATGGTGTCCACTTCGGAGTGGATGTATCGACACATGATTCCTAATCGATCGAGGTATTTTTGGAGCTCCTCGGCCATACGTTTGGTGAGCGTTGTTACGAGTGTACGTTCGTCTTTCTTGATGCGAATCTGAATTTCTTCAATCAGGTTGTCAATTTGATTCTTGCTTTGGCGCACTTCAATCAACGGATCGAGTAGTCCCGTTGGACGTATCACTTGCTCGACAATAACCCCCTCTGATTGTTCAATTTCGTAATCAGCAGGGGTTGCCGAAACATAAATCGTTTGATTCAGGAGTGACTCAAATTCTTCAAATTTCAAAGGTCGATTATCCATTGCCGCTTGTAAACGGAATCCGTAATCAACGAGGTTTGTTTTTCTTGCTCTGTCCCCTCCATACATACCTCGAACCTGAGGCAAAGTAGCGTGGCTTTCATCTACGATCATCAGGAAGTCATCAGGGAAGTAATCCAACAAACAGAAGGGCCGTTGTCCAGGCTTCCGATTGTCAAAATAGCGCGAGTAATTCTCAATTCCTGAACAATATCCGAGTTCTCGAATCATCTCTAAATCAAAGGTAGTCCGCTCTTTCAGACGGTTTGCTTCATCGATTAATCCTTGTTTTCTAAAGTTTTCCACTTGAAGAACCATGTCTTCTCCTATTTCGTCAACAGCTCGCTTGGTCGTTTCTGGACTCGTCACGAAAATGTTCGCCGGATAGATGGAAATCTCTTCATAACTTTCAATTCGATTTGCAGTTTCCGGATCAATGGTAGAGATTCCTTCAATTTCATCTCCCCAAAACTCTATTCTAAGTGCATTGTCGTCGTAAGCTAGGTTGATGTCAACTGTATCTCCCTTAACGCGGAACATTCCACGTTCGAACTCAGCATTTGCCCGCGAGTAAAGGTTTTCAACCAGTTGGAAAAGAAACTTATTCCTTGAAATGACATCTCCTTTTTTGAGGTGAATGATGCTATCTGCGAATTCATCAGGATTTCCAATACCGTAGATGCAGGAAACAGATGCTACAACGATCACATCGGTGCGACCAGAAAGCAGTGAAGATGTTGTCGAAAGGCGAAGTTTCTCAATTTCATCGTTGACTTGAAGGTCTTTCTCAATGAAAGTCCCTGTAACGGGTAAATATGCTTCAGGCTGATAGTAATCGTAATACGAAACAAAATATTCGACCGCGTTATTCGGGAAGAATTGCTTGAATTCCCCATAAAGCTGTGCAGCAAGTGTCTTGTTGTGAGCGAGAATCAGAGTTGGTCTTGCCATTTCTTGAATCACGTTGGCTACGGTGAATGTTTTTCCACTTCCCGTTACTCCCAGTAGTGTTTGATGAAGCACATCCTGTTTGATTCCATCAACCAATTGTCGAATTGCTTCGGGTTGGTCACCCGTAGGCTTGAAATCTGAAACCAGTTGAAAATCCATATGGCAAAAATAAGAATTTAAGTACCCAATGTGAGGTAGCCCCACATTCTTCGTTAGGACTTCGTCGCGAGAAGGCTAATAACGCTAAAATCGAGACTTATTGGCGTAAGGCATATCAGGTGATATGACGCATGACAATAAGTGAGAGTATCGGTCGATTTTGAAGTTATTTGTCGATGTAGCAGATTTTCTGCCGGAGAATGTGGGGCAAAGTACTATCTTTGATCACCTCAGAAAATTATCGATGGATTATTTGTTCTTGATACTTGGACTTGCGGTCCTTATTGTTGGTGGAGAATTCCTTGTGAAGGGAGCTGTTGGCTGTTCGGCTGCGTTCAAAATTTCTCCCTTGGTGATTGGTATGACAGTCGTTTCCTTTGGAACTTCAGCGCCAGAATTGCTGGTGAGTTTGCAAAGTGCGTTAGATGGAAATCCAGGGATTGCGGTCGGAAATGTGGTTGGATCAAATATTGCCAACATAGCACTGGTTCTGGGGATAACCGTCATCATTTTCCCGATTATTGCTGAACGACAGACCAAATTCATCGATTACCCAATGATGGTATTGGCATGTGTCTTGTTCTATCTTTTTGCACTTGACAATATCATCGAACTGTGGGAGGGAATTATTCTATTCGGGATTCTCGTGACCTTCACGACCTATCTGGTAGTCAACTCTCGAAAGAAAACGAAAAAAGCGCAAGCAGAGGCCGATGATGATGAGTACAAGGATGCACTGAAATACCCTATTTGGAAGTCGATCGTTTTTCTCTTGATCGGATTGGTGGCGCTCTATTTTGGTTCTGAGTGGTTCGTAGATGGCGCCGTAGGAATCGCTGAAGTGTTGTTGGAAGGAAATCCTGACAAGGACAGTATCATTGGAGTCACCGTGGTAGCGTTTGGAACATCAGCGCCCGAACTCGTTGCATCCATCGTTGCAGCTGTGCGCAAACAAAGTGATATTTCACTTGGGAACTTGATCGGATCGAATATTTTCAACGTATTTGCGGTGATTGGAATTACATCAATCGTTAAGCCAATAGACGTTTCAGATCAAGTCCTCGAATTCGACATGTACTGGATGTTAGGGATCGTTTTCCTGTTGATCCCGATCTTGTTGTTCGGAAAGCGAATCGGTCGTCTCAAAGGATTTATACTTTTTGGAACCTACGCTGCTTACGTCGCGGTGATTATTATGCAGATCAAAGGTGCGATTTAATTAAATCCCAACTGTTTACAGTTGGGATTTGTAATAGTTAAATATGATTATATTTCGCCACTATGAAAACGATCAACTTTTTTCTATTATCACTTGTACTTCTAACAACAGCTTCATGCACCAAGGAGGAGGAATCCGATTACCGTGATTGCTACCTAGGTACGTTTATTGTCGAATATTCGCGAATTGAAATTGGTTCCACAATATATAGTACTAGCTACCACAATGAGACTTTTATCGGTACAATTTCAAAACCTCCGAACTTGAGTAGAGCTATTCGTATTGACGGAGGAACTAAAACGCTCGGACCTCTTGTATTTGGTATTGAAGAAAATGGTGATCTGTATGCATGCGTGAATGTGGTTGGTAACATGTCTTGCGACTCGTTGAGTGCCAATTACTCAGACTGTCCTGAACCAACATTTGGTAGCAGAGTTGTGAATGTTTCCGCTGTTAGGCAGTAATTTATTGAATCACTAGCCTCTGATATCCGAGAGTAGAATCGCCCTCCAAAAATTCAATTAAGTACATTCCTGAGTCTACGTTTAAGTCGATTTGTTCTCTGAATTCTGTTTTTTTAATAATTTCTCCAGAGATCGCTCTGATTTGAATGTTCGTCGCCTGAATTTCATTCGGAAGCTCAATATTAAATGAACCGTTGGAAGGATTGGGATATACCTTTCCGATTTTTTTCGAAAGTGGATTGAGATGTGCTGGATTTTCAAGTACGGTAAAACTTGAATTCATCGTCATAGTATCACTAAAGGTGCAAACAGCTGTGTCCCCGGATTGGTGCGCGGTCAACTCAACTGAATGGTTCCCTGCGTTCAAGAAACCAATGTTCAGTGTGTCGTAAAATGTTTGAGTTGCGGTGAGGACCCCGCTAAAATAGCACGCTTCAATTTCGATGACATTCCCGCTAATGGAGTGGGAACTGTACAAGAACATTCCTTGATTTGGCGTAGTAACTG
>JBGCDF010000482.1:0-9077 GCA_045105095.1 Crocinitomicaceae bacterium
TTTGCACCAACACCTCAGCGTAAAGTAATGCGTCAGAAATTAATCCGTGCTTTAGTATTTCGGCAAAACCACTCATCAACTCCTCCTTAGGCAAAGTGGATAAGAACATCGGATCAATATATACGGCAATTGGATGGCTAAACACACCTATTTGATTCTTGAAATGACCAAGATTTACTCCCGTCTTTCCACCGATGGAAGCATCTACCATTCCCAATAAGCTCGTAGGCACATTAATGAATTCTATTCCGCGTTTGTAGCACGAAGCGATGAAACCTCCCATATCCGTGATCATTCCGCCACCGACATTCACCAATAAATCATGACGTCCTATACCATAATCGCTTAGCACCTGCCAGATGTTTTCGACGATTTCAACCGTTTTGTGAACTTCTCCCGCCGGAATCATAATCACTTCAGCTTCCGAAAGTTGTTCAAACTGTGTCAACAAATAGCTCACACAGGCTTCACTGGTATTTTCATCAGCGAACAATATGATCTTCTCATTGCGAAAGGAATTCAACTTTTCAGAAAAGCTTGATTCTACAATTGAACCCAGTTCCAGTTGATATCCGTTGGATTGAATAATGTGCATTCAATTAATTTTTCGTCCAAAGTTAAATAATCGGTCGCAACATCACCGTGTTTTTTTAATTCGAGTTATTTTTACGCAATGATCTCATTCGATAACACCGAAATTGCGTTCAAAAGTAAATCTAACAGGGATTTAAAACGAGCGTATTGGCTGTTTAAAGCCGTTGGAAACAGGACTTTTGTCAAGTTTGGGAAATGGGCGACCAATGTTGCGTTCAAACTCCGTTTACCAATTAAAGGGTTGATCAAAAAAACCATCTTCCATCAATTTTGTGGAGGTGAATCTGTTGAAGGCTCCATTGCTACTTCCAATGCTCTGGGCAAACACAACGTAAAGACCATTCTCGATTACAGTATCGAAGGGAAAACATCTGACGAAGACTTCGATGCGACGGTCGCAGAAATCATTGAAACGATTGAAGCAGGAAATTCCAACGATAACATTCCATTCGCCGTATTCAAAATGACAGGAATCTGTTTGTTTTCTATTCTTGAGAAAGCGAATGCTGGAGTTGATCAGTTATCTGGGGATGATTTAAAGAAATTCGAACAACTCGTTTCGCGCGTAGATCAAATTTGTTCTGCGGCTCACCGTTGCAATGTTCCTGTTTTTATTGATGCTGAAGAATCCTGGATTCAGGATACGATTGATCGTGTCACCAAAGAAATGATGATGCGTTACAACAAGGACGCCGCAATTGTTTACAATACACTACAAATGTACCGTCACGATCGTTTGGCATTCTTTCAAACTGAGATCGACTCAGCCAGAAAAGATGGACATCACCTTGGAATGAAAATCGTTCGCGGAGCATACATGGAAAAAGAACGAGATCGAGCAGAAGAAAAAGGATACCCTTCTCCTATTCAGCCAGACAAAAAAGCAAGTGACACCGATTTTAATAAGGCCTTGAGATTAGCTATCGACAATGTGGACATGGTTGATTTGTGCGCTGGATCACACAATGAAGAGAGCGCGATGTTATTGACAGAAATAATGGCTGAGAAAAACATGCCGAATAATCATCGTGCGGTATACTTTGCCCAACTGCTCGGAATGAGTGATCATATCTCCTTCAATCTGGCGAACGCAGGTTACAATGTTGCGAAATACGTTCCCTACGGCCCCGTAAAGGAAGTAATGCCTTATTTGTTACGTCGAGCTGATGAAAACACATCCGTTGCAGGTCAAACCAGTCGTGAGCTGAGTCTGATCATGAAAGAACGTAGGCGTCGTAAAGGAAAGTAACCGACCTCATCGTTTTGGGAAATTTAGCACTAACAATATGTTCTCAATAATGTGAATTAATTCGTATATTGGTTTTCATTACTATTACTTTGTTTAGACTCCTTATACGATTTACTCCTCTATTTATTGCGCACCTTGTTCTGTCGCAATCTTCATCTACTGCTGATGTAAAGAATACTTTCTTCGATGAGGGTGAACACGACACCATTCGAGCAGAGGCTGCCATTCAACTTGCCGATAACATTTACAATTCTGATCTTGATTCAGCCTATCGTCTAATTGTAAAGGCCGATACCTGGAGCAGAAAACACAATTACAAAAAAGGACTATCCATCACTCAAGGTTATCTCGGATTTATCTTTCATACGCAAGGGGATTATCTCAAAGGGATAGAAGGTTATCAGCAGTCTATCGCCTACAACAGAAAGCACAACTTCGATATGAATTTGGCAATGGATCTGGGAAATTACGGTGCTTTACTCAATGATCTTAATGACGCCAAAGCAGTTGATTTATACAAAGAAAGTATTGCGATCTACAAGGCTAAAAACAGTCTCGAGGATGTTGCCTACGTCTATTCCTATATCGGAGGATATTTTAAGGGGAATGACGAAATAGATTCTTCCATTTATTATTACAATCTCGGACTGGAATCGACTTCCATGAGCGACACGAAAGCGATGCTTCTGAGACACCTAGCTGAAGCTTATTTTAAAAAAGGTGACAGCCAAGAGGCTTTTTCTGTTATTGATAAGGGGATAAATATCGTATCAGATCGAAATAAGGCTAGTCAGAAAATTCTGCTAATTACAAAATTGAATATTTGCAACTCTATGGGGCGTTTGGATGAAGCTGAAAAGTGCATTGAATTACTAGAGCCATTAAAAGATTTAGACGTTAACCGTAATGCGAGTGTTCTTTACAATGAGTTGAGGGCAAGTTTCTTATATCGCAAGGGTAAATTTCAGGAAGCGTATGATGTAATTAACTCTGTTTACGAAAAACAAAATGAATATTTCAACGACGAACTTATCAACCTTGCGAAGCGGAGGTCACTTGAATTTGAATATCAAGAAAAGAACAGACAGGACAGTATCAGAGCTGTTGAAGAAGAAAAGATCAATAAGTTGAAGTATGAGTCCAAGCTTCAGGAAGAAGAAAATCATCGAAACATCTTATGGATTTCTATCATTTCTTTGCTTATCATCATAGGAATGATTGCATTTGGCTACTTCAGAAATCGAAGAAATAGCTAGGTCACAAAAAATCAGAATGGCAAGAAGGAACAAGCGGACAGGTTTGCATCAGATAATTAAGTTCATCAACAGGTAACGTATTTCCCAATTTCACGTATTAGATATATCACACACATGGTAAGAGTTGGAATTTTCCTGAGCTTTATTTTAGCTACGTCCTGTTCATATACACAGGACAAGGAAGCCAGCGTGCCAGAATTCACAGAGGTCTCTTCTTTTGATAAACCCTTTGAAGATGGTAAGCTCGATACACTGGCGGAAATGTCCAGCCTTTTTGAAGAAGACACTCTGCTCAACGAGGTAGTCATTGCAAATTCGGCCAATTTGAAAGAAGCTCTTCAGTTGAATCTATCTTACCTTCAGAAGAAAGGGTCTGGAACAGCATCGCCTCAAAGAAGTCTGTATTACAATTTCAAAGACCTTCGCGTCATCAATGAATACTTGCAAAAAAATGCATCGAATACCTTGGATGTTTCGAAGCTTCGTCTTCAGAAGATTTGGGGATCGGATCACATGGGAAATGTTCAATTCACGAGTTACTACATTCCTGTTATTGAAGTTCGAAGAGAAAAGGATAGCATCTACAAATATCCGATTTATAAGAAACCTGGCTCTAGTTATTTGTCGCGCTTATCCAGAGAGCAAATTGATGAAAAAAATATGCTCAGCGGCAAAGGTTTGGAACTCGCCTACGCAAAAAACTACTTCGATGTATACTCTATGCAGGTGCAGGGATCGGGTTACGTCAAGTTTAAGGATGGGACGCAAAAACTCTTTTCCTACGGAGGAAAAAACTATCGGTCGTATTATAGCATTGGACGCCACATGATTGATCAGGAGTATATTTCGAAGGAAGATATTTCCATGCAGTCGATTAAAGCGTGGTTTGAGGAGCATCCAGATAGCACTTCTCTTCTGATGAAAAATGCATCCTACGTATTCTTTAAGGAATCGTTCAAAGAACCGTCGGGTGCAGCAGGAGTTCCATTAATTGATTTTGTTTCTATTGCAAGTGATTTTAGATTTCTGCCGAAAGGAGCCATTTTATTGGGACAAGTTCCAGTGCTCGATTCGGAGGGTTATTTTGTGAAACACGAATACAGAATTCTAATGGTTCATGATACGGGTGGCGCCATCAAAGGTGCGGGACATGTAGATTTGTATGCTGGTGTCGGTGAAGACGCTGGTGAGTATGCTGGACGAATGAAGCACTATGGGAGATTGTGGTTGATTTTGCCTCAATGAATTTGCCTCAATGAATTTGCTAGCTCCTACTCTTTCATGAAAATACCGAACAATTCATCTCCGTCCCTTCCAGAAATTGAATTATAACACTTATTCAAGGTATGAATCGTGAAATATTCACCTAGTATACTCTCATACTCTTCCTTGCTTCCTCCAAATGGTCGTTTGCTTAGATCATCTTTCAGTGGAATATCAAACCACAACCCGACTAACTTGCCTCCGGGTCGCAAGAGATCTGACATTTTCTCTGCATAGCGTTTCCGAAAATTATCCACGGGAGGAAACGAACAGAAAAACGTCTGTTCTATGATTAAATCGTATTGATCTTTCAGTTCGAAGAAGTCACCGTGAATGATCTGTTGAGACGGAAATTCAGTCATTCGCTGTTTGAAATTTCCCAAAGGTATGGACGAGATATCGACAATATGTGTATTGTAAAATCCTGAGCGAAATAAGTATTCTGCTTCGTAGGCGTTTCCTGCACCTGGAATAAGGATTTTCAACCCTTTATCTTCTAGCTGATCGAAATACTGACGCAGAGGTTCCGAAATGCTGCCGAGATCCCACCCTGTGGATTCGTTCTCATAACGATTTGTCCAATACTGTTCTAATGAAGGTTCCAATTTATTCATGTGTTTCATCAATGAAGTTACAAAAATGCCAATCTCAATTCGCAACAGTACGCTATGCGTGGTTTTTCTTATAGTATACCTTATCGACAATCCACCATCGACCATCAATCTTTAGCAAATTCAAGAAGTCGAAATAGCTATATGTACTCAATTCCATTTCTACCTGCACCCCAGCTGCATCTCCATCTATGCTGATGGATGATATTCTGGTTTGTCTTTCGACCAAAGGAGCATCCTTCTTGATATTTTCTCTGAAAAATTCGCGTGCATTGATTTCATTTTTTGATTATCAAGGAGGCTCCGATGGTCGACATCGACTCTCCTTTGAGACAAAGTTAAGCAGACACTTCCGCCAACAGCATGGACAAAAGGGAACTGTTATTGGACATTTAATCCTAAAATGAAATTGTTGTGTGTTGAAGGGGAGGATTTGACCTCACATATTCAATCCATGAAGCGCTATAGGAAGCTAGGACTGATTCTATTTTGACTGCGAGTTTCGATTTGTCAAGTCGCTCAGTCATCATTTAGCCTACTTATTTTTTTTTGGATCATTTACCCATCAATGTAATTACTTGCTTTTTCGAATGTTAAATCAAAGTTGACTTCTTCGTTCGTGTTCGTATCGATGTATAGTTCGTGTCCTTTAGGTAAAAAGACCATTACTGTTTCCTTGCTTTCAACTTGAATAACTTTCACCAACTCACCGTCTTGCTGAATACGGATTGAAAATGTACTTTCTTTCAAGTTCTGAACTACTGCCGCGCAATCTTTTCCACTATACGGATTTCTGGCACCATCCTGACCTGCACCTTTACCGGTCATGAGCATGCTTTGAGATGGATCTAATTTGAACTGACTTTGAGCATATATCTCAGAATGAGCTGAAATGGTTAGGAGAAGAAATAAGGTAAGTACTTTCATTGCTTTGGGTATGTGATGATTCTGCGAAACCTTATCAATCTCGCGTTCCTATTTCCTTAAAGATAGTTATTTTAATCGGTGCTCTTTATTCGCCGTATCCTCCCTTAAAAAACTTCTAACGACCTACAGCGATTGGGCCTTCTCTAGAAGAAATTCTACTTCGAGTTTCGTTTTCCCTAACTCAATTTGATGAAAAATTAACCCCATCAACCAGAGCCAAAAGGCAACTATTAGGATACCAAATAATGCGAAGGGATTTAGCTGAATGATTGCGATCAAAGTAATAGCAGCCGCAAAAACTAAAAAGAAATAGAGAAGTAACTTTTTACTTTGAATTGTTAGGGTAAGCTCTGTTTTCCCAGATGAGTTGGACTCAATCACTCCGTGAATTTGAGGCCGATTGGCATTTTGGTGATCGAGGTTTCTTTCAATAACGAAATCTGTTGGGGAAATCCGACCTTTGTATCGTGTATATCGACCTGTGCCAGAGGTATCAGTGCTCTCTTTCAAAAACTCTTCGAAAATCGAAAGATCGTTAATCTCCGTTTTCCACTCTGTATAGGGCGCATAGATTTTCATTTACGGAGCTATCTTATTTGGAGTTTATTATTTTTCCATTTCATATCGATCCAAAGATTCGGAATAGAATTTAGGCATTATCTTGGTTGTTTTAAAACCGTGTTTTTAGAAAAAAGGGGCTATATCTTGTGTTGTCGCCAAAGAGATCTTCTTGTCTGGAAAGTTTTGGGAAATAGACTTGAATCTATATTCAAGTAATTTTTTACCATATCCCATTTTCTGAAATTTTCGGTTGATCATTCCCCAAGAGAGGTATATATCGTTAGAGTTTTCAATGAGCAAGTATCCAGCACAACCGAGAACGTCGTTGTTATCTTCTAAAACGAAATAATATTCTTTTTCAGAGACAGGGTGATCCAATAATCCTTTTTCTTGAGCAACTAACCATTTTTCAAAAAGGGGAATCTCGTCTACTCCAAAAAATTCGGGAGTATTACTTTTAATTATTTCCATACACGCTGCATGGTCTTCTTTTCTATATGCTCTGATTTTCATTTTAATTGCAAATAACGTTTGGGACTACGCACAGTGTGGTTAGCCGCTAAGGTTGTTATTTCGAAGTTAAGAATTCGACTGTTAATCCAAAAAAAATCTCGAAGTGAAAACCTTCATGGATGGTAGATTGTGATAATAGCATTTTATTCAAAATTCTACGTTCCGATTCCACATCCATTCTTACTAGTTCCATTTTTAAGCATTTCCGATAGTATCAGATATTAAATCCTCCGCCACCGCCAGTTAAATGTTGCCAATTATCTTTATTCGAACCGCTACTCTTAACACCTTTCTTAGTAGTTGTATCAACATGTTTTATCATACCGAGCACTATAATGCCCCATAGAAAGGGAATTAGCCAAGTAGCTACGGAATTGATTATTTTTTGATTTCGATTAAGATATTTGTCTCGAAAGATCTTGAATGTTACCCATAAAGAATAGATGATATAAATTGACAACATTAGATACATTAATATTTGCTGTGTCATTATTTTATTGGTTTAATTGATCCTATTTAATTGTCAACACTGTATTTAAACTATCCGGCACTTAAATCAACTTTTGCTTATCTCGGTCAACGGTTCATGTTAAGGTACATTGGAAGTTGCTACTAACGGCCCGCGTCAATGCTTTCGTAATACTTCTCGAATATAACACTTTTGCGGCATGAAGCATAGGGCGCTGTTATAGTGCGTCTTTGTTTAAAATCCAGATTGGACAAAATTCATCTCCTACATTTACGACGATTTTTTTCTCTTTTAATTTTCTATAAACTTCATGTCTACCATTTCCTTTTTCAAAGGGATTAAGTTTATTCAACTCAGTAGTGGATTGAATAAATTTGAATAAGAAGAAAATATCAATTGCCCCATAATTACCTTTTCTACGAATTTTTAGATCTAAAAATTGTTCCGTCTGGGAATGGATGAATTCACAGGAATCCCCATGAAACCGATAAATCCAATTTTCGAATTCTCCCTTCCAAAGTTCTGTCCGCCTCGATTGAAGCCTTTCAAACGGATGTTGAGATTCAATATCCAGATCGAAATGGTTACACATTAAGGTGATTACTTCAAAGGCTTTTTCTTCAAATTTTGTAATTGAGAAAATTAGAAACGCTTCCTTATCCATTTATTTTTAAGATGATGTACTGAGTGTAGTAACCTACTATGATTTATGCACATAACGGCACTCAGATAAGCAACCTGCGGCTCTTTGTTACGATTGTTTTCCCGAAGTTAAGAATAGATTGATTAATCCGAAAATATTTTCCCGAAGCATATTTCCGCATGGAACGTAGCTTGTGTTACCAGTTTTCTTTTACGAATTTTCCGTCAATATTTTCGCTGTTATTTTGAATAGAATAGAAATACATGCCAGATTCCCAATTGTTTAAAGGAATCGAAATGTTTTCTTCTTTTATATATTTTGAAAAGCAAATTTTCCCAGAAGCATCAGAGATTTGAAGTTGAAATGGAGTACTCGATGACGAAAAATTGATAGTTCCATTTGCAGGATTAGGATACACACTGAGGCCAATTGGTGATAGGGGTGGAACCTCGGTATTTAAGTATTCACATAAAT
The DNA here is from genome assembly GCA_045105095.1 of Crocinitomicaceae bacterium. Classification (GTDB taxonomy): domain Bacteria; phylum Bacteroidota; class Bacteroidia; order Flavobacteriales_D; family Crocinitomicaceae; genus UBA4466. Next base: position 8,561 of record JBGCDF010000482.1, read on the forward strand.
CAACTGAATTTAAAGGAAAGGATGAAAAACTATTATTTTCGACAGTGGTGCTGTCTAGATTATCTATAACAAATCCTGGTGGGGGTATTTGTTCTAAAAAAGTATGATCAGAAGTACTGACGGTAACCGAATTAAAGAGACATTCAGTATTGGCTGAAAAATCCAATTCAGCAATAAATCCGCTTCCGTTTAATGTATCTGTACTACCAGGGATGCTTCCAAATCCAATAGTCAATAGGTTTCCGTTCTGAACAATTTTAGATTTTGTTACTGAAGTGAACGGAGTTATACTTTGAAAGGAAGTAACAATTTCTCCTTGTGTATCAAAATTCAATACAAAATAATCTAAACCACTATTAAGTGAAGACTCCGCAAAAAGTGACAGACAAAATCCAGAGTTTGTTGAATCCAAATAGATTTTATTACTAGCAAAGCTACCATGTAAGGGAGATATGTCTTTTGTCCAAACTACATTACCTGTATTAACGTTTATTTTCGATATGAAAAGATCTGCTAT
>JBGCDF010000483.1:0-21069 GCA_045105095.1 Crocinitomicaceae bacterium
GCATCTGCTGGAATTTTGAGATTGCTGATGCCCGAATTCACGAGTCCGTTCGTTGTATCTTTTAGTACTTCAAGCGCTTTGATGTTGATCCATTCGTTGTTTCTCAGGTACATCCATTGAATGATCGGTTTTTCGACATCAGGATTAGCACTTCCTTCTGCCATCTGAAAGAGAATAGAGAGCGTTTGTGGGAGTTTCAATTCATCAATTCCCAGATACAAACTTCCTTCGTCCTCATAGGTTGGAATCAAGGTTTGCGGATCGCTTAAATCCAACACATCAAATCCAAATGGATGCAAGTGAAAGAGTTGATCGCCGCTATCATTGTTTTTCCCTGTAGGAATTACGCTTGTACAGGCAGAATAACCGATACTGAACTTCTTGATTTTTGGTTCGTAAGGTTGCTCAATCAGAAGCTCTTTAATTTTATCTTTCGTGGAAAGTGCTTGTCTCGCAAACAGTGAGCTATGGGTTGAATGTTGAAAATCAATGGGGTCCAACTCCAATCTGAAGTAACGGCTCCATTCCAATACATCATCTTCGTCAGATGTCATCTCCAAAGCCTGCTTGTAGCGATAATCCGGACTTGTTCCTTTCATTCGAGCAGGAATGTTGTCGACTACAATTTTTCCGTTATTCTCGAATAATTGCGTTGATTCGCTCACTGTTTGTCCTTGTGCATTCTCGCTCACTTTCGACAAGAGAACTTCCGCGTTTCTATCATGAAAAAACAGGTCAGCTTTAAAATCGTTATTACTCTTTATCGTGAAATCGTTTTCTGAAAGAGTATCATTGTCCTTCTGTATTTTCCAATAATTTTGATAATGCTCTTTGAAAGATTCTGGAGCTTTTGACCATTCAATGTTCAATCTCAGATCCTTGATTCGTTTTTGACACACTTCAGTATTGGCGATGTAAAAACTGTCGCCAACGGAAGGCTGAAATCCAAAGGGCTCGAAGGGTTTCTTGGCATCTAAACTGTTGCGGTCATTTTGCACCACAAGGTCCTTCATTCCTTGCACATCGACATGAATGTGTGCTTTGCGCAAACCTGCATTCACAAAATGTTCATACGCACTTCGATAGGTTTGCTTTACTGTAAGACCTTGTAATTCATTATTTAAGGTAAAAACCACTGACGGTGCCTCAGATTGAAACAAAGCACGAGCAGCATCACCTCCAAATGTCACAATAGCTGGATCGTCTTGGCGCAATATGACTTCAACCTTCATGGAATTGAGATAAACTTGGTTCCTGTCGTATTTCTTCACTGAAGGATGATCCGTTTCCAAGGTTCCTACCATTTCCACCAAAACTTCATCAAAACTAGTTAACGCTATAATCTCATAGATGGATTGCGTGCCATCGACGAAGTACCTTCCAATATCTCTTTCATCAAAGGTGATGGTGTTTTCCGTTGTGATCGTTTGACCAGTGATCGAAATTTCAAAATCCCCTTCCAATGCATCTCCAACATAATTTCCAAAAGTAAAGGACACTTCTTCTGGATTAAACCAGTTCTCTTCAGTGCTAAGATGCGTTTGCAAGGGTTCACCATCCTCAAAAATCGTTTCCAATTCATCGATATCATCTTCAGTTGCTCCTAGATCGAGCAATAGCTCAATTTTACGTTTCCCTTCTTCGAGCAACAAAATTGGCGAACTGAGAGCAAATCCCAATTCTGATGGTTTCAAGGTTTGATCTAAAATCGATTGCGTTCTGTTTCCGAGTGTTTTGAATCGCTTACTTTCCTCCTCTTCTCCATACTGACTGAAGGTAAATGAGCGTGCATCATTCGTTGCGTACACCTCTGCTATTTTCTCACTGCTTGGAAGTGGCAATACAATGGATCGAATCCGGAGATCTGCAAATTCCAATAAGCGGTACATTCTATCCAAGTCCGCTTCGGATGCATTCGCATTCTTATCTGTTTGAACGATGTGAACGAATTCTTCTTCTTTGAGCAACAACTCCTCCTCGATGTATTCTATCGCCTTTTCACGATCGATGTTCGTTTTAGCTAAATCTGTAGAAACAGCTTTGAATGAACCCGATTCTCCTTTGTACGGAGGTAAATTATCCAAAGGAAGAGGACTCCCATACACATGCCTTGTAAGCGTTTCAAAATCTTTGCTTTCACGAATTACTTTTAACGCTTGTTGTCGTTGACTCTTGAGTTTTTGCTGGTATGCAACTTCTAAGGTTGCATATGCATCTTGCCAATCCGTTGTTAGTCCATTTCGCTCATCTTCTTGCTTGCTCATTAGAGATGCCCACTGCCCAACTTTCAAAAACAACTGATTTTCGAGATAATTGATCGCCGCCTGATTGCCCGCCTTGATTCGAGTATTCAGGTCGAATACGTCCTTGATTTGATCAGATGGAAAATCAGGAAGTGCGTCCGTTGGTTGAGGCTCTCCGAGCGCCATTTCCAGCATGTTCACAAACCGAACATCCGCAGATTCTCTTCCTTTGAGGTGTGCACCTTTTACCGTTAAGAATTCCTTCTGAACGTAAACCGTATTCAGTTGTGTAATTTGGGCTTTACTGATGACCGTATCTTCTTCCGTTGAATATTCCAATGGATTTCCTGATGCATCTTCGCCAGCTTGAAAAATGGTTCCTTTTTTGACTTCGAGGTACTCGCTATTCTCCGTTAATTTGATCAATATATTTACGACATCAGGCACCGCTTCTTTTGGGTTCAGACCAAGACGATCTCTGAAATAAAAATCAAGGTGTTTTTCAGTTAATCCATTGATTTGAGATTTTACATGATTCAGCAGCTTAAGAAAGGTCATGAATAACACAACATGCGGTTTCGAGAGCTTGTTTGCTTTTTCTGAATCATTGAGAAATCGATCAGGATTTTCGATATACGCTGCTAACTCCTCTGCCCATCGTTTTTGCTGAATTCTTTTCCCTTCTGGTGAACCTTGAACGAATGCTTGAGGATCATCGATTAGAAAAGATTCCCATGAAGCTGCTGGCTCATTGTTCGTATCAAAGAATTGAAGTTCTTTTGCGAGCCGCTGAGCTTCAGTAATGAGTTCATCAATACTTCGGTCCTCGATGGCAATGTAATCTGGCTGGATTGCATCTGCATTGCGATCTTGCTGGCTTGTGCCGTCTCTTGTAATGCTATTGTGTGAATTCAGAATATTGGTCATTGTTACTGATACTTTAATGTGTTTACCTTGATTTATGTGGCTTGTATTTTTACGTTTGAGCTGATGAACATTCCTTCCCCAGAATACTTTGCGTTAACTGCATCTAAAACAGGCGGAGTACCTGGTAACGTTGCCGGTTGTATCACTTCAAATACTGCATCGAATGTGCTTCCTCTCACAATCACTCCTTTGTTTCCACTTTTAATTTTTTTCGTGATTTGATCACCTCCTAATGCTTGTATTTTTAGCGTGCCCGAACCAGGAACTGGAAGTTGAGGTGTCATATAGGCACACCCAGTAACCACCACACTTTTCTCGTCCCCTTCAATACAGACCTTCTTGCCCTTAATCGTCGTTTCTCCAGAAGCCGTTATTTTTCCTGGTTGTACACTTACTAAGGCACCCACAAATGCAGGAATGAAACTCACCTGATCTCCGTCCATTATGATAATATCCAAGGCCATAATTCTCTTCGATTTATAGATTTAGCGCACTGAGCGACGCTTCTTTTATGTAAAACGGATACACTAGATTGAAGCGATTATTCGTCGTGCGAACAGTATAGTCTACAGAGATTTGCACCACCGAATTGTCAAGATCGACGTCTGCAATACTTACCTTGTTTACTTGAATTCTCGGTTCATGCATGAGCAAAGACCGTGAAACCATGCTGCTCAAATCACTGATAAATCGATCGTCCACTTCTTCGAACAAAAATTGGTTCAGATCACAGCCGAAATCTGGGTGCATCATGCGTTCTTTGAGTGATGTCGACAATAAAATTTGCAGACTTTGCTTGATGTCTTCTTCACCTGAAACCATGACTACGTCTTTACCACTTGCGGTAAATTCAGGCGGAAATGCCCAACCTGTTCCAAAAAATTTATTGTCCATCTTCTACGGGTATTTGGTCCATTTCCATTGTTTCCATCGTGTCAGTGATCGTTTCAGATGTCAATTGAGAGGCAGCCTGATCTTTGATTTTGTGGATTAAGTCCGCTACTTTGATGTACGGTTGTTCTCCCAATCCTGCAAGAATGGCATTTGCTTCGTCAATCGTTAATTCCAGTCGTATCGTTGTATTGCTCATGTTGTTCTAATTAAATTAAATCCACTTTTTTTCCTTTAATCTTTACTTTTCCTTTCGCGTCGATCCCAAAATCCCCATCGGCCTTAATTTGGCAATCACCTGTACTTGAAATTGTGATGCCTTCTTTATTCAGCAGAATTTTGTTTCCGTTGGCATCTTCCAAATTGATTTCCATCTTTTTTTGATCGATGGAGATTTTGTTCTCGTTTGCGTTGTTCTCATCGGTAGCAGAGAGCGTTATTAATTCTGTTTCTTCGTCAAACAGAAGCTGATAATTGGATTGTGTGAAAATCCCTTTGTATTTATTCTTTTTCTTGTCTTTGTGTGGCACTTTGTTGCTGTGCATGGATCCCAAAATTATCGCTTGCCGTGGATCATCATTCAAGAATCCAACAACCACGCGATCTCCTTTCAAGGGAGGGAAGAAAATGCCATGATCAGCACCTGCGTCTAGTGAAGTATACATCGCCAAAACTTCAGCGGGTTTATCTCCTTGCTTAAATGCTGGAATGTTGACCAATACTCTGAATCCATGATCAGAATCTTCCTCGTGCCCTTGCACCATTCCTATTTGAAGACCGTTCACGCCAGGTAATAAACCAGCAGCTTTTGTATCAATTACATCAGATTTTGCAGAGCACCAATCAGCATCCATTCCAATTTGTAAATGGGTACTCCATCCTGATTTGAGTGTGTATGAATGACGCACTCCCGAAATAATATGAGCGCCATTGAAACGGCTCACATTTTCAAGTTTGAGCGTTTGCCCGACTTTAATCTTTCCATTTCCAGGAATTTGAACTGTTCCCAAGACTAATGAAAGTCTGGACTTTAGAACTTGCGCATCTGACCATGATTGCATTTCCAAAGGATCTGTTGGCACAGCATGAATCTGTTGCGCTTCTGTTGCTCCTCTGACAGATGACAGCTCTTTCGCATCGTAATCTACTGTGCCCAATGTGTGATCCTTCCCTTTTTTCGCTTTGGTGAGAGCAAGCAATTCATTCTTCGTATCGAGACCAAAGGAAGTGATGTCTTTGTATTGAAGTCGACTGTTGAGTTTCAAGTTGAAATCGTCTAAATTGATTCCAAACGTACACCTCAGAGCAGGCGCTTGAAGCTGTGGTTGAACCACAGACAACTCGCCTGCTTCTGCTGTGACCAAAAGTCCATTTGCTTCTGCTCGGGACAGCATAAAATCCCAATCAGAGGCGTAATATTGCACCATTTGTGGATGCGCCAATTTCGTCTTTTCAATTTCCCCTATCTTCAAACCTACATGTTGTCCGATGAGTTCCTTGATAATTTTATCATCCGTTTTTTCATTGAATAAACGGTTGTTTCGGAGAGTTGTCATTTTTACGGATACATCACTTAGTTCGATGGTTAACACCGAACTTTGCATGGATCTCTCCAATTCATGGTTGATCACTACTCCTCCAAAGACTTTCTCCTCTGTGGAAATATCGCCTTCTTTTTTTAGAAATACTTCAATGAGTGATCCTGGTAAAAAGTCTTTGCCATCCAGTGTTTCAAAATTCTGGTTAGCGATAGATCCGTCCGATAACTTCAACTCTGCTCGGGGAATTCTGTTGAACTCAGCAATCGTATCGATTGATAGAAGATTGTAGCTACCCGGTTTTAATTCGCGGCCATTGCTTTTTATTGTTTCCGTTATAACCATGCTTACTTTTCTATTGGAGGGAAATAAATTTCTTGTCCTGGAGTGAGATTCCGAAAATCTTTCAATTTGTTCGCTCTTGCAACGAGGGTATAATAAGCAGGTGATCCATAAATATCGTTGCACATTAGTGGCAATTGATCTCCTTCTTTTACCATTCTGTAATGTGTCAAATCGGGCGACTGTTGGTTCGCTTTTTTCACCTGTGTTAAAAAGGCATCATCTTCGACAAAAGACAGACTCAATTCAGCGCGCAGTGGATCTCCACTTTTATCGAATAGCGTATAGTTGATGTCCATGGATTGTACCCTACATGAAAAATCTAACGTTCCCCATTTCAACTTCAAGAAAGGTGGTTGATGGATTTCACCTTTGCTCTTAACAGCATACTCCTCGAATTCCTGGATACGTTCAGAGACACTTTTAAACGTTCCATTGAAAGCATTTAAACCGATAATAAATCCATATTGATGGACTTGAGTGCCGTCTATGATCAATTTCATCCGAACAGTAGGTGAAGTTGAATACGTATACTCTGTCTTTTCTTGTTTGCCAGGAGAAGTTGGCGAAGTACCAAATCGATTGTTGTATGATCTCTGAATTGATTCAGGATTGAACATGACTTCTATTGTGTTCTTATCCGCTGTTCGCGTAACTTCGTCGTAGGAAACAATGGTCAGTTTCTGTAGCGTCGTTTTTTTTAAAAGTGCCATAACTTATCTTCGGTTTTTGTTTTTCAAGACCTTTAGCACTTGATCTACACATTCTTGCACAAGTGCTTCTTTGTTCACTTCAGAAACAGCTGGTGTGCTGCCGTTATCGGAAGATTCATTGTCTGAAACAATTGCTCTAATCACTAGTTCTTTGATCTCAACTGCCATCTTACATTCTCATTATTTCAACCTTCGAATACGCCAATTCCATCGTGTCAATGATCACTGAATCGGATTGGGCATCTAAAGTGGATACGGACCATTTTACGGGATATGCTTTCTTAAATACCCATCCTCCTATCGGAATTCCATTGTCATTGAACAAGGTGACCAACACATTTGAGGGAAGAAACTTAAGCGTATTGAATGCCGCCTTGAACTCAAGTGTCAATGGAGATGGAATTAAGCTTGCAACGTATCCACGCTCCAGCACTAGGTTTCCATAATTCACCCCTTTTGGTACGCGGAGCATGTGGACATTGTCTCCACCCTCATTGATCGTTTCCAATTGAACTTCTGTAGAGAGTCCGCTCACTTTTTGGAAACGAATATCAATGGGGTTTGGAACAATACCTGCCATCAAGAAGAACACACCAAATCGGTGAGATAATTGCGGTTCTTTATCGGCAAAATTCAACGCTTTTAATACATCTAGCATGATGGTTCAGTTAGTTATGTTTAATTCTTAAATCGTGCGCAACTAGCTCTAGGGTTTCTAAAGCGACGTCACTTCCATTCGCATTGAAGGATGGCGCATCTAGTTTGAGAGGTAACGCCCTAGTTACCTCCCAAACCACAATGGCCATTCGTTCTTCATCAATCAGTTCTATTCTGATGTCTCTTTTGTCACCCGATTTCACCCAATCATAGAGGTAATTTCGTTGCTTAATGACTCCTCGTTTCAGCGTAATAGTAATGGGCTTACGCTGTCCACGAATTAAATGATCTCCCGTTACCCAGCTGAAGCCATGTCGATACAAAACATGTTCGTGGTTTATATCTAATCCCGAAATTTCCGAGAAAGACATCACTTCATTGCCGTTCACAACTACTGAATAATTGTAAGCCGTTAAAGGATAAGAGTCGATGATAGTTTGTTTGTCAAGTGCCATTAATGATCAGTTGTACATCAATAATTAATCTGTTGAATAATGCTAGGTTTAGACTGATGCGTCTAGGCCTCCGCCATGCTCACACGTGAAGCCATTAAATCCATCGATTCGATTGCCACTTCGTTAGAACTTGCGTCGAACGATGGAGCTGAAAGTTTCGTTGGAAAAGAGTCAATAACTGTCCAGCTTACGATCGTATTTCCTGTTTCATCTAATAGGTGCACAACGATATCTCGCTTGTCTACACGGTTCAATTGAATACCATTGATCCAATCATAAAAAACAGGAATACTCTTACCTTGAACAAAGCCTTTCTTAAGACTAATATTCACTGGTTGGATCTGACCTGGCATGTACATGATGTTTGGTCCTACTTTTCCTCCAGTAGCATAACTTTCCTTGTAAGTGATTGTTTCGAATGATAATTCCAAACCTGAAACTTCTGAAAAGCTGATTGATTCTCCATTGATATCTATTCGGTAATTATAGATCACTAATGGATAATCCGACTTGATTTGATCTTTTGTTAAAGCCATTATTTTAATTTTTTATTATTAAGTTTTTAAGGTATTTGGCGACTTATGCCTCTTGTAATTTGTGTGAGAACTTCAAGACAATGAACTCTGCTGGACGTACAGCTGCCAATCCAATTTCCGCAATCATTCGCCCTTCAAGAACGTCTTGTGGTGTCATTGTTTTTCCTAGACCGATGTTCACAAAGTAGGCTTGTTCTTCAGTTGCACCTGCTAATCCGCCTTGTTGCCAAACTCCGTAAAGGAAGCTTTCAATCATGGCTTTCACTTTCAACCAAGTAACAGCATCGTTTGATTCAAACACTGCAAATTGAGATGCTTTTTTCGTTGATTCTTCGATCATGTTGAACAATCTACGAACGGATACATATCTCCATTCATTGTCGTTTCCAGCAAGCGTTCGTGCTCCCCAAACCATTGTTCCTTTTCCAACAAAACTGCGAATCGCATTGATCGACTTACCGCTTGTTGCATCAACATTGAGACTTTCTTGGTCTTTTGAAGTGATTTTTTCAACGGGTCCGATTACTCCACTCAAACTTACATTTGCAGGGGCTTTCCATACACCTCTTTCACGATCTGTTGTCGCGTAAGCACCAGCTATTGCTGCACTTGGAGGTAAGATGATTCGTTGTTTCGCCAATTCAGTTACGACTCTGTTGTACAATTCTGAATGCGATACTTTGATGTCTGATAACGTCAATGCAGCTACTCCGCCACCAGATGTTGTCAATGCAGTTGTTGTTTTCGATTGGACTAACGTGGCACTGTTCAATGCAACGATGTCAAAATTCCCTTTCTCCGTAAACGCATTCCAAGCACTAATGATCTCGCTTGCTGGTTTTCCTTCACCAACATTGGCAATCGTCAATGTCGCATCTGTAATTGAAAATGAAATCGCGCTACTCGCCGTTCCTTTGTTGATTTTAAACTCAGGTGCATCTTGAATCGATCCAGAGTAGGTAATTTTAATCGAATCATCTACTTCGAACTGTATACTCGACTCAGATGATGAATTCGAGATTTTAACATCTGCTCCAACATAACGATAGTTGAGTGAAGTTTGTAAAAACGGCGTGTAAGCTGCTCCATACTTCAGGTTTCCTGTACCAATCGTATTTCTGAAGTCTTGTCCTCCGTTGTCGTTTCTTTGGATATCGAAAATACAAAAACGGTCTTTGAGGTCTTGACATTGTCTCAATGCTTCTTGACACACTTGGGCGTAATCATCTTTAGATAAGTTTGTTGCTTCACCTAACATGATCAGCGTAGGCTCGTCTTCTCTACTCACTGCTTCAAGACCTGCAGAAAATGCTTGTGCATTGTACGTGTCAGAATAGTTTCCAACAGAAACGATGTAACAGTCGCCACCACCATTTTTGAAGTACAATTCCAATGCATAATATAGTGTATGTTGCAATGAATTTACGTCGACATTAGTTACCACATTATCGTCGTTCACGATAACGTCGAATGACGCCGACTGTGCCTCACCAAAAATTTCTTTGAATTCCAATAAAGTGGCCACTCTGACCGCTCTGTTTTTTACTGATTCTCCGTCCTTCGTTGCTTTCTCTGTGAAGCCAATGAATGCAGGAACCGCAGTTGATACTTGTGCTACCGATTGTGGTAAGAAAGGTACTTCCTCTGTATACACATCGGGTGTTAAAAATTTAGACATTCGATTTCTGTTTTAGTTATTAATTTATTCTGATGATTTTGATTCCACGGTCACCAATCTCCGGGTTTGGTAGGTGATTAATTATTGTTGTATTCTCGTTTTTGAGCTGTATATCTTTTCTGGGGGAACTTTGAAGTGCAAGTGCTTCTTCTGATTCGAATGCCTCGATATGCAGACCATCTGGAGAAAAATTCGCGGTGAGTTTATTAAACACGGTATCCGTTGCTTCATCGCTTAATTCCTTGAATAGGATATCCTTGTTTTTAATGGATAAAACAGCCGTTTCATCTTTGGTGATGAAGTAGTACTTCCAAATCATTGATCTCGAATCAAAGCCAACCTTGTAATTAGGAGCATTCTGATCCGACGTTGGCAACACCTTATCTAGTGTAATTTTTATTTCTCCGACTTTTGGAAAACCCTTATATTTTTCATTCGATGAAGTTCCCGATACAAGAAGATCCTGTTCATCAGACCCTAAACTGTCATTGGAGAACAACAGGATTTGATCATCACCAATTGTCGAAAAATCGGTGAATTCTCGAAACTCACCAGATCTGGCAAAAAGAGAGAAAACTAGTGTTGTATTCGCTTGAAAGGTTGGTAAGGTATTATTATCTCCTTTTACAGCCGCGAATAACTTACAACCACTTTCTGTTCCTTTAAGTAACAAACCTGTTCCATTCATGAAGTTCGCTGTCGAAGCATCTGGAATTATCGCTACATAATCCAGAATACTTTGTGTGTAAGGATGTGTTAGTTCTATTTCAAAAAACGTCTGATATCTCATGAGTTAGTTTTTTGAGTAAGGTTAATCTGATTATCTGTTACGTGGTCACCGACGAATTCAACACTGATCTCGTCCAAATATGAGATCAGCCTAATTCTGTACAAAACAGATGGTAAATAAGATGTATTCAGTGAATGCCAAACTTGATTCTGTTCTTCTAAAGGAATCGACACGAACTCCAGGGTCAATTTCTCAATATTGTCATCTGCCAATTGAGGAGAATTCATCGGTGTGAAAACAGTATTCGCTTGAAAAAATTTAATGACATGAGATAGAAATCGAAGCCCCTGATCATAATTCCCAAACTTGGAAACGAAGAGTACAAGTAGTTCTATTCGAATTTCTGGATTCGTCTGTGTCTTGATTCCGTTTTTTACTGTTCCTGAAAATTGATCGGGTTTTCTAAACTTTCTATCCTGAGAGATATTAATGAGAAATGGAGTAACCTTATCATTCGTAAAAGCAAGCGAATCGTTGCTGTTAGAATCTATGAACTCTACCACATTCGGCTCAGCTATTCCGACAACATTTTTGAAGTGCTCGTTCAGCTTATCTTTTAAAACACGTAATACTGTATTGACCATTACAACTCTTTAACTTATTGATTGTTAGGATCAAAAGTACAAGCGCAGGTCTCATTAAGAGTAACAAAAGCCCGCCAAAACAATAAACATTTACGACCTTAGGATGATACAAATCCGACAAGATGTATCATTTGCGACATTAACGTGCGGAAAACTACAATTGACAAATGCGAATAGTGCGAGAAACTGACTCTCAGAATTGAAGAAAATTGAATTGATTTCGTTGAAGTGGGAATCCTTTTTATTTATTCTGCAAATCAGATGGAGCGATTGAAAACTCTTTTTTGAAGCATTTTGAAAAATACGAAGGATTTGAGAAGCCTGTTTGAAAGGCAATTTCCGCGATGGTGTCCTGCTTACTTAGTATTAATTCTTTGGCGCGCTGCAGACGAACAGAGGAGATAAGCTGATTCGGTGATTTATTAGCAATCGCCTTAAGCTTGCGTTGCACCTGTCGCTCACTTACGCCAATTTGACTACAAAGCATTTCTACTCCAAAGTTCTCATTGCTAAGGTTGCTGTATATACTCTGGAGCACCTTTTTAAGGAATACATCATTTTGAGGAAGAATATTTGGTCCATTTAGTTTGATTTTCTCAACAACCGTGTAAAGAAAGAGTGATTCGTTTGTTCCCTTTTCGAAAATCGTCCTATACGGAAGAATGCTTACACCTGCTCCGACCAACAAATTCTTGACAGTTTGGGTTAGCAAAATTTGCCCTGGTGTCGGCTCTTCCAAAATGGTATCAGCGAAATCCGCAATTTCTTTGTCAATGGAATTTCCGATCTCACATTCTTTTATTGCAATTCCGATTGAAACCTGTGCATTTAATCTTCCGCTCGACTCAACAAGTTCCATACTACAATGGACGGCCTTACTAGGTCCCTCAAAGGTCGCGATGAATGTCTCTTTCTCGAATTGAACTAGATTTCCTTTGTATTTTTCAATGTATTGCTTTAGGAGCCCCTGTTTTTCAAAACTTTCTGAATCGGAAAATAATAAACGTCCAACAACAATTGTAAACAGTTGCTTTTCATAAACTGGCTTCATTTTTAAATTCAAAATGAACCATTTCATTTCTTCTAAAACCTCTGTCCTATTACCTGTCCAAAACAAGTGATCATCTCCTTCTAATTCGATGAACTTTGCTCCATCTATCCGATCGGCAATGAAGCGACCTTCTTCAATTTTAACGTCTATGTCTCCAGTGCGCTGCAAGATTAATGTCGGAACGTTTATTGAACCAAGAATATTGATGATATCAACTTCCGTATTCATTTTGGTCAGTAGAAGCGCTGCACTTGGACTAGCGCCAGATCTAAAGTAGTTCGCCAACCAATCCATAAAAACAGAATCATTTGCCATTGAAGGTGCCAGAGATTCTAGATTCATCTTTGCACTACCCCATCCCTTTTCAATCATGTCATAAACTACCTGACGCTCCTGAGTTGTAGGTGCCCAAGGATAATCTGGAGAGTATACTCGCTTCGCAAAAATCCCGAAGGCCATCAAAGCAACGGTGCGATTAGGATAGGTTGCAGCGAATAAAGCAGAAACAGATCCTCCTTCAGAATGACCGAACAAAACGGCTTCTAAAGAATCTACTGCATCCATAACTGCACGTATGTCATCCATACGCTCCTCCAATGTTGGAAACTTTACAAGGCGATCAGAAAGCCCAGTGCCGCGTTTATCGAATAGAATTACACGAGCAATCTCGCCTAATTCGGTTAAAAAATCAACGAGCTCTGGGCATGCCCACATCCAATCAATATTGGATACCCAACCTGGTATATAGACCAAGTCCAATGGACCTGAACCAAATACTTGGTAGGCAATGTTTACATCGCCACTTTTGGTATATCTAGTTTCCGGTTTAACAGGACGCATCTGGTTCTTTTTAGATTGAGTGAATCGTGTATTTCAATTGGGCACTTCTAATTGTTGAGATGGTTTATTCGCAAAACACATGCAACGAATTCATAGGTTCTTGATTCTATTTTGAATGAAAAATAACAATCTATTTTGCTTATAACAACCATATAGGTTTATTAGTTTAAATAACAAAAAAATATCTCTCAACCATTTTATCACAAAAAACCTTGAACTCACTTGAATACAACGTTGTTGAAGATATGAATGAATCGCTTAAATATCATCTTTTTTTAACGAAAAAAAAATGGAATTTAAATTCATTTTTCACATCAAAAAGGTATGAAATAACATCCATATAATCGAATCATTCCAAAAAAATCATTTACACCTCTTTCTTCAGATTGATTCATTCAGTTTCGATTTTCAACTAAACGCATATTCTTAAAGGAGAACTTAAGAATCAAGACATCCGTTGAAGCATATAATGAGCCAAAAATTGCCCCATTTCCTGTCCCGTTTACTATTTTAGAAAGACGAAAAAAAGCGTAAATAATAGCTACCTGATTTTTAAACTCCTGTGAGCACACTTACAATTAAGACTTTTGAGATTTTTAATGTATTATTTGCATGTGTTTGTAACGCAATGGTTCTTAGGTTTGAGCGCTTTCAGATGCTTCCAAGGGAATACCATTAACACAATCGTTGTTGCTTGAATCCTCAACTCTCCCTATATAGATAATGCTCACTACTTCGTAATACAGTAATTCCATTACCCAGAATTTATTTGGATCTTGATCAAATGACATTTCTCCCTTCTCAGCGATGGGCTCTTCCTTGAAATAACAACTAATTGTCCAGCATCACTAACTCGCTCATCTCCCTCTGTGATACGAATATTCATCCTTCAATGGATGGATAATTTTCATGAGGGAATATTCTGAAAGAATCAAAGATGGTTTTATAAAAAACAAGAAAAACAGTCCTTTTTCGTATTTTTTCTTTACATTTAGGAAAAGCACTTTGTTTTTAACCAATTAACCACTAACACATTAACACGTGAATGATTCCTAACAAAATCACGTCAAAGTCATGCGAATAGGCTTCTTTAATAAGTCTTTCCTTGCTCTCCTTAAACCGTATTAATCACATCAAATTTCATTTTAATAGTAAAATAAATAATCATGGCCACATCAAAAACTTCAACTTCGAAATCTGCATCGAACAAAACTTCTGAAATCAAGAATGTCAATGACATCGCGAACAATTTCCTAACGAATCTAGAGGAGCTTCATAAAGAAGCGAACCAAATGCAGGCAGATTTGCAACAAGCGTGTAATGAAAAAATTCAAGCAGCTAATGACGCTTATCAAAAAGCATATGAAAATGAACAAAAATCATTTAATGATTTTATGGTAAAAGTTCAAAAAAGCGAGACCGATTCGGAAAAAGCGCTAGCAGAAGTAAACACTAAAGTAACTCAGATGAATGAAGATTTTTCTAAGTCCGTAAACGAAGCTCAAGAAAAATTCAGAAATGCTCACGCAAAAATCAATGATGATTTTTCCAATAAATATCAGTCCAGCCACAAAGGGCTTTTAAAGAATTACGTCAAGATGTACCGAGAGTACAATGCTGATATGATGAATGCTATCTCAAAATCTGTAGAGGCTAATGATCCAAATGAAGTAATTATGGCTTGTCAATCAATGATTACCGTTTCTCAAGATGCCATTGCAAAAGGAATTCATCTAGAGCAATAAAAGGCCCTCTTACTTATTGCCAATACTGCGTTTGATTTACATCGAATAAGATTCACTATTCATCTCCTAACCACCACTAAATGAGGACTTCGAAAATAATCAGGTCACTTAAGAATCGAGGTATCCATATTTTTATGGATAAGGGAAACATTAAATTGGTTGGACCAGAAAAACAACTGACTAAAGCCATTATTGATGATGTTTCCGTTAACAAAAAGAATATCTTGTCTTTTATTGATCAGTCCTTTTCTCAAAGTTCAAGTTCGAGTAAACAAATTGGGGCAGTAAAACATCAAACTGATTATGAGTTATCTGCCTCCCAAAGGCGATTATGGATAGAACAGGAACTGAACCTTGACTCGGCCTCATATAATATTCTGCAAATTGTAGAATTAGCTGCTCCACTCAACGTAAGGGCTTTAAAAATGGCTTTTTCGTCATTAATAAAGCGGCATGACATTCTTAGAACGCGTTATGTTTCTGTAAATGACTCACCACGGCAACGAATTTTAAGGTCTAAAAAGAATCAGTTCAAATTAGAAAGCAAAGAACACCTTGCGCCGTATGAATTTTACCAGTTAGTCGAACGTAAGATACAGCAAGAATCGTCCAGACCTTTCGATCTAACTTCTGAATCCTTATTTAGGGCCCACTACCTATCATCGCAGAATGGCCAAAGTATCCTCATTCTGAACCTCCACCATATTATTTGTGATGGTTGGTCCATGAATGTCATTTATCGAGAGTTGTTTGAATTGTACCAGTCGTTTCTCCAAAAAAAGGATCATTCTTTACCTACTCTTCCAATTCAATTTCAAGATTTTGCAGAATGGGAACTGAAACAGTTGAATACGGACGCATATCAGGAAAGTCGCGTGTTTTGGTTGAATAAGTACAAGGGAGAAATTCCCGTGCTTAACCTTCCAACGGACCGTCCAAGGCCTTCTCATAAAACGAATAGAGGAAAATGCATAACATTTGTCGTTCAAGAGGAACAATTTCATGCTTTTCAGGAAATTTGCAATCAACAACAAGCTACGCTGTTTACGGGAATAGTGAGTCTTTTGCATATTTTGTTTAGCAAGTATACCCATCAGAAAGACATGATCTTCGGAGCTACATTAGCTGGCAGAGTATTACCTGAAATGGAGCCACTAATCGGTTGTTTTACCAAAACATTGCCGATAAGAATTGCCGCTGAATCATCACTATCATTTAGCGAATTGCTATCCATGGTAATGGAGGAAATCATGCATATTCATGAGCATCAGGCATTTCCATTAGATAGTCTAATTGACGAACTAAAGATTAAACGCGATACCAGCAGATCGCCACTGTTTGATATCTTGATCTCTATGCAGGACTTAAATTCAAATCCATTTGAATCGTCTGCAAGCACTATAAACACAGAAAATGAATCTGATGTTTCTACTAAGTTCGATTTGAGTTTTGGCATCAGTCAAACGAACGATTCCCTAGTGGTATCTGTTGAGTACAATACTAGTCTTTTTGATTCATGGCGAATTCATCAATTGAAAGATCATTTCACCGCTATTATTGATCAGGTTGTAACTGATTCAGCTATAAGGATTCAAGAAATTGACCTCTTGGACGCGAATACAATTGATACGCTATTTAATCAATTCAACCCTGAGATTTCAGAGCCCTTAGAAACGGCTACGCTTCATCAACTGCTTGAAAAGGATTTAGATCATCATCGAGATGCTACAGCTTTGGTTTTTCGAGATAAAAAATTAACGCATGGAGAACTCCATGATTTGAGTAATCAAATGGCCAGATATCTATTGGAGCACTTAAATGCTAAATCGCACGACTTGATTGGTGTTTGCATGGACAGAACCGTTGAAATGGTCGTGACATTATTGGGAATACTAAAAGCGGGATGTACTTATGTCCCCATAGACCCTGCTTACCCAAAAATCAGGCAACAATTAATCATAGAAGATTCTGGTATCGAACTACTAATGACCGATCACCCGATAGATTTTGAGAGCTCACATCCAATTTGCATGGTAACTGAAAAGTGGAATACCATACTCACCTTAGATACGGCTCCTGTTATCAGTCATTCGGATTCCGATGCACTTGCGTACGTTATATACACTTCTGGATCTACAGGAAAGCCCAAAGGTGTTAAACTCAACCACAGAAATGTTGTGAACTTCATTCAATGGAGTCGGGACTGGTTTTTAGAGCGAAACTTGAACGGAATGCTGTTTTCTACTTCAATTTGTTTTGACCTGTCCGTTTTTGAATTATTCACTCCATTGTCTAGCGGAGGAAAAGTCATTTTGGTGAATAATGTTCTGGAAATTCAAAGTATTGCTGATCGCGATCAAGTCGACATGATTAATACAGTTCCATCCGCCATGAGAGAACTAGTAGAATTAGATGCCATTCCTGAAAACGTTAGACATATTGGCTTAGGTGGAGAAGCATCTAGTCGCGAATTGGTGAATAGCATTTACGAAAGCCCCTTTGTTACGGATGTCTATAACTTTTATGGTCCTACCGAAACTACGGTTTATTCAACCTGGGATCGAATCCATGAAGAAGAAAGCAACCCTCCCGCGGCAGGCAGTCCTCTCAAGAATACCCGCTTAGTAGTACTCGATGAGCACCATAAACCTGTTTCAATAGGTAATGTTGGCGAAGTGTATTTAGGAGGCACAGGTACTTCTGTTGGATACAAAAATCTTCCAGATGTTACGAAGGAGCGCTTTATGAACATCTCGTTTACATCTAACGTAACTGCGATTGCTGGTGAAGACTGGAATCATACTCCTTTTTACAAAACGGGGGATTCGGGGTATTGGCAACCGGATGGAAGGTTGGTATTACTTGGAAGAAAAGATGCTCAGGTAAAAGTAAGAGGCTATCGCATTGAATTGGGTGAAATTGAAAATCAAATTTTGAGTTTCCCACCTATCTCCGAAGTAGCGGCAGTCATCAAACAAGATCATGACAATCAAAATTTTATTGCTGT
Source organism: Crocinitomicaceae bacterium (assembly GCA_045105095.1). GTDB lineage: Bacteria > Bacteroidota > Bacteroidia > Flavobacteriales_D > Crocinitomicaceae > UBA4466. The sequence goes on from JBGCDF010000483.1 coordinate 17,998, forward strand.
ATTTTTCACTTCAGTCGATGTAATAGACCATTCTCAGTTACTTCAGCATTTGAAGAATACTTTACCGGGCTACATGGTTCCGGAGCGACTTGTCCAAGTAGATAAAATGCCACACACGCCCAATCTCAAAATCGATAGAAAGGCACTTGAACTTCCTGCACCATCTGAATCAGAATTAACAGATGAGTATCAAGAACTGAATGCAATTGAACGAGAATTAACTGAATTATGGAAAGACGTTTTGGGCATTTCTCATGTGAATCTGGACGATGATTTTTTCGAAATTGGAGGACATAGCTTGAGAGCAACGCGTTTAGTGGCTAAAATTAATCGTCGCTTTAAAGCAAATTTGAAACTCCTATCTATTTTTTCTCATTCAACGATTCGTGAGTTATTGCCTTTAGTAGAAGAAGCTAAAACCAATGGCTCTGGCGAAATTGCATCAATTAAAGAAATGGATTTTTATCCATGCTCTCATGCTCAAACAAGCATGTGGACACTGAGCCAAAATCCGGAGTCACACTTGGCCTACCTTCTTCCTCTTCGGTTTGAAATTAATCAAGAGCTAAATATCAAAGCGATTCGTAGCACCCTGCGTGATGTTCTAAGCAGACACGAGATTTTACGAACGACCTACTTAGATCAAGAAGATCAGTTGGTTCAAAGAATTAAGTCTATGGAAGACATTAAACAACTTCCATTTCAACTTACAGACTTATCAGATAATGAACACAAAAGCATGATCGCCCAGGATATTATAAACCGGGAAGGAACAATGCCCTTTGATCTAAATAATGAGTTGCCATTAAGGGTGCACATACTCAAACTTGATCACCAGCGATTTATGTTGCTCTTGACGTTTCATCATATCGCGGTAGATCAATGGTCGTTAACTATTCTAAAAGCAGAAGCCCTCAAAATTTATCAATCTTACGTTGGTGGCCCTTTACCGCGATTGGGCTTACTTCCTATCCAGTACAAAGACTATGCTGTTTGGCAAAAAGACCGAGTTTCAAAAGAAGAGGTTCATGAGAACTATTGGACATCGCTCTTTAATTCAAAGCCGGAAACGCTATCACTGAGTACTGATTTCCCCAGATCACCGATACCGACATTTGAAGGTTCCAGGTTTCACTTTTCGTTGAACCTAACAGAATCCAAAATATTAAAAGAAATAGGATCGAAATCATCGTCGACGCTATTTATGAGCTTGTCTGCCATATGGAAAGTACTGCTTTACAAATATTGTCGACAACAAGACTTGGTCATTGGTACGCCAATTTCTGGGCGTGATCACAGCGATTTAGAAAATCAGGTTGGATGCTATATCAATACGCTGGCGATACGATCAAACCTTAATCCACGAGCTCATTTTTATGAATTTGCAGCGCATGAAAAAGAACAAATTCTTGAGGCGTTCAAACATCAATCATATCCCTTCGATAAACTGATTGATCAATTAGGATATTCCTATGAACCTAGTAGATCGCCTCTTTTTGATTTCATGATTAATGTAGGAGATAGTGATTCAGACAATACACTCATTGAGCCGTTTCATCAATTGAATCAACGAAGCAAGTTTGATCTTTCGTTTGCCTGTAACAATGCCTCCGAGATATTTCACTGTTCCTTAGAATACAAAAGTCGATTGTACAGTCAGCAACGCATAGAATTGCTGGTTTCGCACTTTAAAAACTTATTGAAACAGATCAGTGAGCATCCCGATTGTCTTATTGAAGAATTGAATTTACTGAGCGTAGACGAGCAACTACAAATTACCGAAGGATTCAATGGAACACAAGAGCACCTTCCGAAGGACCTTACTGTTTGTAGTTTATTCTTTGATCAGGCAAGGCTCCATCCTGACCAAACCGCCATTTACTGTAAAGGAAAAGAAACTACCTACGGCGAGCTTGATGAACAGGTGAAAAAAATTCACTACTGGCTTCAACATACCCATGATATAAACGCTGGTAAGCTTGTAGGAGTTCATATGAACAGAACACCCGATATGGTCGCTACACTTCTTGCTATTATGTCGAGCGGAGCAAGCTATATTCCTGTTGACCCTAATTACCCTCAAGCCCGAAAAGACTATATACTTAAAGACTCTCAAGTTGATCTCTTGGTCTGTGATTCTGACAAATTGCCAACGTTCTCTGAAGTTAAAACGGTGTTGTTACCATCTGATAAAGAACTGTTCACCAACACTTATCAAGCTTTGGAGGTACAATCTACTCCAACTGGTATTGCCTATTTTATTTATACCAGCGGATCTACTGGTAAACCAAAAGGTGTTCAGGTAACACACAAAAACCTTCTGAATTTGCTCCTATGGGCTGGAAAACAATTCAGTCCTGATGAACTTTCCGGAATTTTAGCGTCAACTTCTATTTGTTTTGACCTTTCGGTCTTTGAGCTTTTTTCACCCCTTACTCACGGAGGAAGTCTCGTACTCATGGATCATGTTTTGGAGTTGATGGAATCGGAAGATAAAGCGCACGTTACTTTAATTAACACTGTGCCGTCAGCTGCCTTAGAATTAGTAAAAGCTGAGGCCATTCCTAAACAAGTACATTCGATCGTTTTGGCTGGAGAAGTTCTTCGACGAGATCTGGTGAATCAACTTTACGCGCTTGATCAAATCCAATCAGTTTACAATTGCTACGCACCTTCGGAAACAACTACCTACTCTACTCTAGAGCGAGTCGATCCAAAAAACACTTCAGAAGAGCCTAGTATAGGTCAACCTATTCTAAATACATCCATTTTTATTTTAGATGAACGAATGAAATTGGTTCCTCCAGGAATAAATGGCGAATTATACATTTCTGGTGAGGGCGTTACTGAGGGATACCACAACAAAAGCGACTTGACGCAGGAAAGCTTTGTGACCCTATACCCTTTCGGTGATTCGCGGCCTGTAAGAGCATACAAAACAGGAGATTATGGCGAATGGACTTTTAATGGAAGAATTAAACTTTCTGGTAGGGCAGATAATCAAATTAAACTTAGAGGTTATCGCATAGAAATTGGGGAAATAGAAGCTCAGTTGCTCAAGTATCCTGAAGT
>JBGCDF010000484.1:0-13609 GCA_045105095.1 Crocinitomicaceae bacterium
GTGTTGGAAATAGTACAAGTATTACCGACTACGCTGCGAATAATTTATTCATCGATCAGAGAAAAGAGTTCCTTCGAATAAAACAAGTGGACTTCGATGGAGAGTATGCTATGTCTCCAATCATTGTTGTGCCAAACTGCGAGTCTGAGGAGGTGCGGGTGTCTACTTTAGCGAATGTGGTTGAATTCATGAATCCAAGTAATGTTCGAGTGAAAGTGAAGGTGTTTTCCATGAGTGGACAATTGGTAAGGTCTATGCTTCTTGAAGATAAAGAACAGATAGAATTGGAAGGAGGGATTTATTTGTATTCATATATGAATGCCTTAAATGAACGAGTGTCAGGCCGAATTCTAATCGTTGAATAGCCTGTAAACATTGAAAAAAAGAGAAAGATCACGAAAAAGTGATCTTTTTTTATGGAATAGTATTTCATGCTACATCTTACTATCAAACACCTTAATTAAAATTGATACAGATGAAAAAAGCACTAGTAATAATGGCCCTCCTTTTGGCTGGACAAGTTTCAGCACAACAGGCACTCGGAGAAGTAACAGGATATGTTTATCAACTAGGAACAAAAGTTGGATTGGTTGATGCGAAAGTAGTTATCGAAGATTTCGGAAAACTTTATCAGGCACGAGTGGATATAGATGGAAGCTTCAGGATTTCAGCAATCCCAGCTGGAACGTACCAAGTAGAGATCATTTACCAAAGAGATTCAATGTTGAATCAATTGTCCGTAAATGTTCCAATGAATGGAATTGGAAGAATGGGAGACATTGAATTCACCGGAGGAATTCAAGATTTGGGAGATGTCGTTGTAAGAGGTAGTACCGATGAAATTAAATTGATCGATGGAAACTTACCCGTAAAGTCAATCTCTGCTAAAGAAATCGGTAAATCTCCTGTCAAATTTGACTTGAAAGGATTGATCACATCTATCTCTTCTGACGTTCGACAAACAGCAGATGGCTCATTGGTTTTCAGAGGAGCGAGAAAGGGTGATATGATTTACATGGTAGATGGTGTTAAAGTACGAGAAGATGCCGGACGTATTCCAAGTGCTGCAATCGGATACATGCAAGTATATACTGGAGGACTTCCAGCGAAATATGGTGACACAATGGGAGGAGTAGTAGTGATCGAATCGAAGAGCTACTTTGACCTCTACAGAGCTTGGGAAGCTGAGCAGTTGAGAAATGGAAATCTCTAAACCCAAATAAAGAATTATGTCAGAGTTGTCTAAGGATGGCTCTGACTTTTGACTGTATCAAACTATATAAAAATGAAATTCACCTTCTTTTTCCTACTCTTTACACAGGTCTCTTTTGCTCAAATGAACTTAGGAGAACTCAAAGGGACTGTCATCAGTCAAGATGGGGAGTCCGTTCCTTTTGCGAAAGCGATTTTGTACAAGGGAGATTCCCTACGAGAGGAGTTCGTTGGAGGCGCCATGACCGATTTTGATGGGGATTTTATGATTAAAGCAATTCCCGCGGGCACCTATAATCTGGAAATCACGGATGATGTGGGCTTAGCAATCCCTAAGTACATTAAAGGAATAGTCATAAAGACTGATGAAATAACTTCGTTCGAAAAAATTGAAGTGAAGTATGACGAAACGATCGAATGCGGTTACGATGGTCCAATTATACCTATCGTGCCCAAGAAAGAAATTGGTAACGGAGTAATCATCGAAAAAGAAGACATTCGAAGACCCTAACGTGCATTAATTGCACAAGAGCAAGTTCTAATCCTATTACGAATAGAGCAGAAGTAAATTAACTAATAACCTCCTTTATAGAAGCGTTTACTTCATTCACGTAGGATTTTAGGGCTTGCTCATTTTCTTTTTTCAAAATCATCAGCTTGTCCTCTGATTGGATCACAATGTATCCTTCTAATCCATCAATAACGGCTGTTTTACCCTTCGGAATGTTCACGATGCAATCTTTCGCTCCAAATAAGTGAACCTGATTTCCAACCACAGCATTTCCGCCATCATCTTTGTCCAAGTGAGTGTCGAGGCTTCCCCATGTTCCTAAATCGGACCAATCAAAATTGGAGAGTACCACATCGATGTTTTTAGCATGCTCCATTACCGCGAAGTCAATAGAAATGTCTTCACACGTTGCAAAGCAATGATCCACATACTCTTGCTCAGTAGCTGAGTTATATTGACTCATGTCGCCACAGAAAAGATCGTGCAATGCAGGTTGGAACGCTTTTAATGCATCCAAAACGGTTTGCGATTTCCAGATGAAAATTCCAGAGTTCCAGTAGAAGTTACCAGCAGCAACGAAGGTTTTTGCTGTATCCAAATCGGGTTTTTCTCTGAATTGCTTCACAGGAAGTACATCCTTTGCTTTTAAACCTTCGGCCTGTTCGAATTCGATGTATCCGTAACCTGTATCAGGGCGAGTTGGTTGAATTCCAATCGTTGCGATTCGACCTTGCTCAGCAGATCCAATGGCCGCTTGAATCGTTTCAGAGAAATTGTCTTGCTGTAAAATCAAGTGATCCGCTGGAGAGATGATCAAATTTGCTTCAGGGTTCAATGCATGAATTTTGGCAGCGGCGTAAGCAATACAAGGTGCTGTGTTTTTGCGTTCTGGCTCAGTCAATACTTGTTCAGGTCGAATGCCAGGAAGCTGTTCCAATACGATAGACTTGTACTCCTTGTTGGTAACGATATAAATATTTTCTGAAGGAGAAACATTCTCCAAACGCTCAAACGTCATTTGAATCAATGATTTGCCCATTCCTAATATGTCCAAAAACTGTTTGGGATATTGCGGTGTTGACATTGGCCAGAATCGACTTCCGATTCCTCCTGCCATGATAATGCTATAATTGTTATTCATATTCTATGAGTTCTACATGCGCAAGCGCACTGACTAAATACTTTCGTTTGGAACTGACCTCAGTACACATATACCTCGTTCTCCTCAAAATTCCTTTCTCAAAGGTCTTTCCGTTGAGCGCAAAAATACTGTTTTTAGGCAATTCTTCGAGTGTGACTAGGTTATCATTACGTGAATCAAATGTAAGCAAAGTGCGCTGCAATTGCTGATCTGTGCATGATGAAGCCTTCATATTCGTCGTCGACTTCAACAATGCCTTGCGCAGTACCTCAGGTGTTTCGGGATGATCGATCACCGGGAGAAGCAATCGGGTGTAATGCAGCTTCCATTCTTTTCCATGGGGTGCAACGCGATGTCCGTGGTCCAAATAGACAGTAAGATGAGCGAATTCATGCAATGTGGTCACTAGGAATGAATATGGATTCAAATCCCCATTAATGGTAATTTGAGGTTTGCCGTGTTTATTTTGCCCACGAAAATCGCCCAGCTTTGTTTTTCGCGGTTTTACAATTTTGAATTGCACAGTGTGTTGCATCAACAAGTCGATCACCATTCCGATAAAAGGATCAGGCAAATAGCGCTGTAAAATTCGTTCGTATTGAGCTTTTTTCGATTCCATTCCTAGAATAAAATTACGGTTAATCCTTTATCTAGCCTTATCAATTCATTAAGTGATGGTCATGATAAGGCAAAATCCAAAGAAGAATAGCGAGCGCAGGGTGAGTAAACACAGGAATAGCATCCGCTCTTTTGAGGATTACGAAATCGAGCATTGCCTTTATTCGAAGGAGGTTGAGTTAGGAATAGATTAGTAAATGAATTAGGCAGGCCAGAGCGAATTCAGAACGAACTTCTTGTCAACGTAAAAAATACCGTTAATTTAGTGGCAGTGTTAAAAGCCCTGAAAAATATAGGAAAGTACATGATAATGCTTTGGATCGTGTTTTCACGACCAGAGAAATGGGGTGTTTTTCGTGAGAGATTGTTTCATGAAATCCACTTTATCGGTATTAATTCCATCCCAATTGTTGCACTGATGTCGGTGTTTATGGGAGGGGTAATTGCACTTCAAACAGCGTCGAATATGACCTCGCCATGGCTGCCAGAATATACCATCGGTTATATCACACGTTCAAGTACAATTCTCGAGTTCTCACCAACAATGATTTCCTTAATTCTTGCGGGTAAAGTTGGTTCCAATGTTGCTTCGGAAATTGGAACAATGAAAACAACAGAACAAATTGATGCCCTCGAAGTAATGGGGGTGAATAGTTTGACATTTCTAGTCCTTCCGAAGATTTTAGGAGCAGTATTGTTTTTCCCAGTTTTGATCATTTTCTCAATGGGATTAAGCCTCGTTGGAGGGTGGTTGTCCTTAGTGCTTTCTGAATTGGCATCAACCGAAACATACGTGGTCGGAATTCGATCGTTCTTCATACCAGGTAACATTGTTTATGCACTGACAAAAACGATCGTATTTGCTTTCTTGATTGTTTCGATTTCATCTTTCTATGGATATTACACGAAAGGCGGTGCCCTCGATGTAGGTAAATCGGCAACAAAAGCTGTAGTAACGGCAAGTATCGCCATCTTGATCGCTAACTTCCTCTTAACACAAATGTTCTTGTTATGATAGAGGTGAAGAATTTAGATAAGTCCTTTGGTGACAAGCAGATTCTTCATGGAATCAATACCGTCTTTGAGAAAGGTAAAGTGAACATGGTGATCGGACAATCAGGTCAGGGGAAATCAGTATTGACGAAGTGTATCGTTGGTTTGCATGAACCTGATGAAGGTGGAGAAATTCACTACGGTGGAAATAATTTCACTTCAATGAACCGTAAAGAGCGGATGTTGATTCGTCAAGAGATTGGAATGCTTTTTCAAGGTTCCGCACTGTTTGATTCAATGACGGTTGAACAAAATATCATGTTCCCATTGACGATGTTTACAAAAATGTCGAAGAAGGAAAAACTGGATCGTGTCAATTTCTGTTTGGACCGTGTCAATCTGGAAGGTAGAAACGGTTTATTCCCAGCGGAATGTTCAGGTGGGATGCAGAAACGTATTGCCATTGCGCGTGCAATTGCAATGAATCCAAAGTACTTGTTTTGTGATGAGCCGAATTCAGGTTTGGACCCGAAAACAGCCATCGTAATTGATAATTTGATTCGAGAAATCACCTACGAATACGACATTACTACTGTAGTAATCACACACGATATGAACTCTGTGATTGAAGTGGGTGATAATATTATGTTCATTCACGATGGTCGAAACTGGTGGGCAGGGGATCGTAAAACGATTATTACTACTGACAATCAGGAAATCATTGATTTTGTATATGCATCGGACTTCATGAAAGAGATTCGTTCGTCGATGCAGGAAAAGCGTAAATAATTCATTCACATCCAATGTATCAGTTGGAAAAAGATATCTTCTCCATTCAAAACGAAGCCGATTTTGAGCGTATCGCTCTTGAGGTGTATCGCTATCAGGTGAAGCATTGTGCAGTATATCGTGAGTACGTCCATCAACTTAATTGGAAGGAGCCAACAACAAGCGGTGAGATCCCATTTCTACCCATCTCTTTTTTCAAAAGTCATCAGATTATTTCCAATGAGAAGGAAGTCGAGATCACCTTCAAAAGCAGTGGAACAGGAGGAGAACGATCTCAACACTTCGTGCATAAAACGGAACTCTATAAATCGGCATTTCAGACGATTTACAGGCAGTTCCTTGGGAATGTGGAAGAGCAAGTAGTTTTGGCGCTTCTCCCGAATTACCTAGATCAAGGTGATTCCAGTCTTGTCTACATGGTGGATGATTTGATTCAAGCAAGCGGCAATCCCATTTCTCAGTTTCTATTGAATGATTTAAGTGAAGTAGAAACTCACTACAAAAAAGCGCTTTCACAAGGAAAGAAAGTGGTCATTTTCGGAGTAGCTTATTCCCTGTTGGATTTGTGCGAATTACGTCCAGATTTGAGTCAAGCGACTATTGTCGAAACAGGAGGTATGAAGGGGAGGCGCAAAGAACTGACGAAGCAGGAATTGCATCAACTCCTGAAACAAGGATTGAACTGCCAGAGCATTTCTTCGGAATATGGAATGACGGAGCTACTGTCTCAGGCGTACAGCAACCGAAATGGAATTTTTGAGCTGTGTCCGTGGATGAAAATCATGATTCGAGAGACAAACGACCCTTTTAATTACATTCCCAATGGAAAAACCGGAGGCGTAAATATCATTGATCTGGCAAATTTATACAGTTGTTCGTTCATTGCCACTCAGGATCTGGGTAAGTTGGGAGATGATGGATTTGAAATAATGGGACGCTTTGATCATTCTGATGTGCGCGGATGTAACTTGTTGGTGCATTGAAATAATTCGGGCTTCGGCTCCGCTCAGTCCTCTTCGTTTTGCGGCGACCGAGCGGAGTCGAGGTCAAAGCAAAAATTCGGAAGCTGAACTGAAGCCCGAAGTCCAAAATCAATCCAGAAATAACTACTTTTAACAAAAAAACGATGGACACGCAAACAATTCTTATTCTGATCGCAATTGGGATTCTCGCAGGAGTCTTGAGCGGATTTGTTGGAGTAGGTGGTGGAGTGATCATCGTCCCTGCATTGATCTATGTGTTAGGAATGACGCAACTGCAAGCGCAAGGAACAAGTTTGTTTATTTTACTCCTGCCAGTTGGAATTTTGGCAGTTCGTAATTATTATAAGTCAGACCAAATCAACTGGCAGTTCGGAATTGTTGTGGCACTGGCGTTTGTCGTTGGTGGATACTTCGGTTCGAAGTTCGCATTGAAGATTTCACCGTCCGTTGTTCGAATCATCTTTGGGGTAATTATGGCAATTGTCTCCATTAAAATGATCACTTCTGGAATAAATACACTATCAAATGACTCCTGATATTCAATCATTCATTCGTGAAAAATCGACCGAGATCTTTGAAAAGGTACGTGGATATCGAGAACACTTGCACGCTAATCCTGAATTGTCATATCAGGAGCATGAAACCATGAAGTACGTTTCTCAAGCCTTAACAGCAATTGGTGTTGAGCATACGGCTGGAGTGGGAGATACTGGTGTTGTGGCGATGATTCGTGGTTCACACCATTCAGAATCAATGCCTTGTTTTGGGTTGAGAGGAGATCTGGATGCATTGCCAATTCAAGAAGAAAATGAGGTTCCGTATAAGTCAACTAAGGATGGAATCATGCACGCTTGTGGCCATGATGTACATACATCGGTTTTACTTGGAGCGGCAGAAATATTGTTTGCACTAAAGGAAGAATTGCCTCAACCTGTTAAGTTGATTTTTCAACCAGGAGAGGAGAAGAATCCTGGAGGTGCTACCTTAATGATTCGAGATGGAGTCTTGCACAACCCAACAGTTGAACGCATGGCTGCGCTGCACGTTTTCCCAGATATGGAAGTGGGAAATGTCGGATTCAAAGAAGGAATTTACATGGCTTCCTGTGACGAGGTGTACATCACCATTCACGGAAAAGGCGGACATGGAGCCACTCCGCACCGTTGTATCGATCCAATTATGATTGGGGCAAATATGCTTCAAACGCTTCAGCAAGTGGTCAGTCGAAAGTGTGACCCTAAAATTCCGTGTGTGCTATCATTTGGTCATTTTGAAGCCTTGGGAGCGACGAATGTTATTCCGTCCAAAGCTCATTTGAAAGGAACGTTCCGAACGATGAACGAGGAATGGCGCGCACAAGCATTGGAACTTATCCAGCAAACGGCAGAAGATATTGCCAAAGCGAGTGGAGGTCGTGCCGAAGTGAATATCAGCAAAGGTTATCCTTACCTTGAGAATGATCCCGAAACAACGCAACGTATGCGTACCATTGCCCAAGAATTTCTCGGAGAGGAGCATGTATATGATTTACCAATTCGACTGACAGCGGAAGATTTCTCGTATTATTCGCAAGAGGTACCCGTTTGTTTTTTCCGATTGGGAGTGCGCAATGAAGAGAAAGGAATCATTCATGGTGTGCATCACCCACGATTCGATATTGACCAAAAATCGTTAAAATTTGGGGTTCATATGATGGCGTTAGCACCATTTTGTTAATTTGTAGTTGATGAGAATAACACTTTTTATTTTTCTAGTCGTTGCCGGATTCATTTCATCCTGTGCAGAAGAAACGAAGGAACCACCCAAAGCGGATGTGTACGAAGTAAAAAACATTGGTTTGCTTTCCACTTCTGAATACACCATTGGTAAAATCATTAAACTGACAGATAAGGGTGAATGGTACGCAGTCGGAGATAGGAAAATACTCATGAGTTGCAAAGCAAAAATCAAGGCAGGTGTTGATTTGACAAAGATAGAAGATGGTGATATTACCGTAAAGGGTAACACTGTTACGATTGTGCTTCCGCCCGCCGAGATGACGACATTTGTGATGGATCCTAAACTTACACATACAGAAATGGAAAGTGTAAGTGGATTGCGTCAAGGTTTTTCTCAGAGCGAAAAGTATAAGTATATGCGTCAGGCAGAGAGAGCAATAAAACGTGACATGAAAGACACGAATATTCTGAAGGACGCTGAGCAAAATGCCACTATGTTTCTGAAAGATTTTTATGAGCAAATGGGCTTCGAAGAAGTGATTGTAGAATACAAAAAAGCTGAACCAACGAAATGAATGACCTCATTCGCTTACTGAAAAATTTAGTCGTTCTGCTCATCATTGGGGGAGTAGTTTATTTGATTTATGTATTCTTTTTCAAAGCATCTGGAGAGGAAGAGTTGAAAATCGATGATACACCTATTCACATAGAATCCATTCGTTCTATTGCTGAGATAAGTACTGTGAATTACAAGGATGAAGTAGTGATGGATTCGGTTGTGCGTTGGAAAGGAAATTCAGCGTGGGATTGGTTTGAAGCTCAAAAAATGGTTGATAAATACATGAACTCTAACATTAAACGTCGTTTGACACTTATTGTTCGTGGAGAAGTACGTTTTGGAGTGGATCTGACGGACTCGAATTTTGAAACACGCCAAACAGAAGACAGTATTTTTATCCAGCTACCAAAACCCAAAGTACTTGACGTAGTGGTTTCACCTTCGAAAACAGAAGTATTCCAAGAACAAGGTAAATGGAAGGATAGCGAGCGGAAAACAATGGAGGTAAAGGCCAGAGCACAACTCGTGGAAAATGCGAAAGGATTGAATCTGCACAAGAAGACGGAGAAGAACATGCGTCGCTTGATGAAGCAAATGATTCTAACCGACAAAACCGTCGTTATTACGTTTGATAAATAAGTTGCTCATATCGATATTGGTTGCGATAGCTGCACTTAGCCTTTCGTCGTGCGATAAGTATGAAAAGCAGCAAAAGCACCTTGATGGAAACTGGACCTTGACCAGTTATAAATTCAAGAACCAACTAGGATTAAGTTATTATCCCGAAGCTTCAGGAACGATTTTCTTTGAGAACTGCAGTGACACGGTATGCGCGTACTCAACTTCACTGGAATATTCGTCTCCCCAAATAACTGGAGCCAGAGTAGAGGCTGGAAGGTACAGTCTGAACAAGGACGGAGGTCAGTTATATCTTACGCCCATAGTGAATGGCATAGATCAAAACAGAATTTCCAATGGTATGACCTTACTCACTCGGACCAATCTGCAGTTTCAGTATACGGATGATCAGGGACGAAGCCATCATTATGTATTCGAGAAACAATAGGTAATCCCTTCAGAAATTGACAAGAAGAAAGAAATGGATAAAGCGAAGTATTTGGTCACTTTCGATTCTTTTCGTCCTGATGAACCTTGTTGCGATCTTTCATTCTTACAAGTTTACTCACTTCAGTGATGACATTTCTTTAAAGACCAAAGCCCCGAAAGACCTCACCTTTGGGCAAAAAGTTTCGACCTTGATTTTTGGCGTCAGCAACCCGAGACCAGAGAACGAAAAAACTCCCGAAAAGGATTTTGAAATCGTTAAATTGAAGAGCAATAAAGAAATAGAGTGTTGGAGTATCGAAGTAGATAATTCGAAAGGCACAGTCATTCTCTTTCATGGTTTTAGCAGTGAAAAATCTTCCCTACTTGAGGAGTCGGCTGTCTTCAACCAAATGGGATACAGTACGTTTTTAGTCGATTTCATGGGGTCTGGTGGATCGGAAGGAAACCAAACTACTATTGGATTCTTTGAAGCAGATCAAGTTAAAACTTCGGTTGAATATATAAAAGGGAAAGGTATTGACGCGATTTATCTGTACGGTAGTTCTATGGGGGCCGTGGCAATCATGAAGGCAATAAATGATCACAAACTACAACCGAAGGGGATCATACTCGAATGTCCTTTTGGTACGATGTCGCAAACCGTAGCTGCAAGATTCGAAAACATGGGAGTGCCAGCCTTTCCAATGTCTACGCTTCTGGTTTTTTGGGGAGGAGTGCAGAATGGCTTCTGGGCATTTGGACATAACCCAACCGAATATGCGAAAACCATCAAATGTCCTACACTACTTCTATACGGAGCGAAGGACGAGAAAGTAAGTCGATCGGAGATTAAAGATATATTTAAGAACCTTCAGGGAGAGAAGGAACTCAAAGTGTATCAAGAAGCTGGGCACGAGAGCTATCTAGAAAAGTACAGGGATGAATGGATGGGTGATATTGATCAATTCTTGAATCGATAAAAGTTCAGTGTACTGCACGGATTCCATTATGACCTCCTATTTAAGCCTAACTCATCAATCATCATTTCAATTTGTTCATCTTCTCCGTGTTCAAAGTTCTGGTAGTCTTCTCCTTTCATTTGTCGATACATTCCAAACAGTAAGTTCCATAAACTGCTGGGGTTAATATCTCCTTGCTTATAGGATTGATAGAACGTGGGAAGGTATAGTTTTTTTAGATCTAAGTTTGTTGAGTTGATAGGTGCACCAACGAATACTCTAATGAGCGTTATGCTTGCAACAACATCCCGCGTGATATAGACTATTTCTTCGTCTCCTTCCATGCGCCTCATTGTATCACTTACGCTCCTCGTAGGATAAGGATGGATTGACAAGTATTCCCTCATTTTTAAAAGCAAAAATTCGTTGATCATTTGTTGTTTGTCGGAAATACTGTCGTATTCTGAGCTTTCAAATCCGTACTCATTCAATATGCGCATGTAGGAATCTTGTATTCCCCGAGACAGGTGTGAGACATCGTTGAAATAGTTTCTTATTTCCTTGCGCGTTTGGATGGACGAAATATCGACATCATCAATAACGAGCATTAAAGAATCTTCCTTTTGGGTAAAGGCGAGATGTGTCAGACAGAAAGCGAATATGGCTACGATAAGCTTCATACCCATAAATTAACGGGAAATTCAGAAGAGGTCGTGTTATTTTTTTGCTAAATCTCGTCCGCACCAACGTCCAAACTTGCCGCTGAACGCTCATCTCCATCAAAGTCCTTGTTGGGGAAGCTGGATACTCCAACGGCCGCACCTGCAGCAGGAGAAATACTAAAAAGATGGAAATCTCTGTTGATGAAATCGGCAAATCCCATATCATCATCGCCCGTCATGTTTTGCTCTTCGTTGAAGGGAAGCGTAGTGAAAATGTACGTGGAACCACCGTCTGTGCGCAGTAAGATGTTCGCGATGAGGTCGAAATTAACTCCTGTCAAATCATCTTGAATACCTATGGTGGATTGATCTTCAGACAGCAAGGTGTTAAAGCGAATTGTCGCGCTTCCTATGTGATTGACGACATCACCGTTACTAGCAAGGTTGATGGCTCGTTTACCATTATCATAGATGAAATTGTTCTCAATTAGCAACTCTTCGCCATAACCTGGATGATCCGAAAAGTAACTAATCCCATGATCTGTTGCACCATACAGGATGTTTCTTGAGATCGTTCCGTATGTACGAATACTGATACAGTTCCCTTGATTGTTTACAATACCATGGATTTCATTTTCTGTGATCGTTACGTTTTCTCCTTGAAAGTAGATTCCATGATGCGGAGAACCACCCAACGCAGAAAGATTGCTTGTAGCGACGTTCACAATGGTATTCCCTTTAATGATGGTGTTGGTATGACCTTCAGGAGCAAGAATTCCGTTTTCAGCGATGTTGTAAATCTGATTATCTAGAATTTTCACACCGTTGGAGGTTCCACTGTTTCTAAAACGAATACCGTCTTCAGAAATACTTCGGAAAATGCAGTCTTCAATACAGAGGTTGTCTACATTTCGGATTTGTAGTCCATCACCATTAATATCCTCAAAAATGCAATTGCGGATAATAGTTCCATCGAAATCATGTCCATCGATCAAAACAGTGCTGTTGAATGTTCGGTTTTCGATCACGCCTGGTTCAATTGCATCATCGGGATTGTTCTTTTTACATGAGAGCGTAACAGCTGCAGAAACAAGGAGAATTATGAATAATTTCATGCTTTGAAGATACGACAATCATTTGAGATGTTGAAGCGGAAATCAGGCAAGGGTGTTATTGATTATATCTGAATTAAGACTACAAGTAAGTGGACTGTAATTTTTAAAAAGGGAGTCACATTAAGTTACGCCTTCTAACCAAGAAGAAGAAGAAGAAGAAGTTTATTGTATGTGATACTCGAATGGATAGGTAAGTTTGAGATTAACGGGTTCTCCATTTTTCATAGCGGGCTTTGCTATTTTCAATTTTCGCAATACTTCCAGAGATGAATTGTCAATTAACGGATGTACGCCTCTGACCACTTTGAGATGTTCCACTGTTCCTGAAGTTGTGATGATAAACGATGTGTATACGCGGCCTTCAATGTTAGCATTTAAAGCTTCTTCAGGATACTCTAATTCTTGCTGCACCAGCATGCTAAAACCACGCTCGAATGTGTGCTCCTCGAAGCCCTCAATGATGGGTAGTTCATCGATGTCCCAATCTGGTGCAAGTTTTGAGATTATTTCTCCGTTGGCGTTCCAAAGAGAATCTTTTCTTTCATCGTGAAAATTCAGTTTCGAAACGGAACAATTAGGGTGGTATTCAACCGTTTTTATAATGGGGCAGATCGGGACAAGTGTTTTTGAGAAAACGGTCTTGTGAATATTGAGATCTTTGGAATACACATCCAATCGATATAATTCTTCGTCGAAACTAAGAATGTCTACGTTTATAGCGTATTCTCCAGGCAGAGACTCTCCCTTTTTGAAGAAAGTTCGACGAACCAGCATTTTTTCATCAGGAAGGAGGGAGTATTTGTCGTGCATTACAGGTTTGTAATACTGCGGAAACGCATTTGGGCGTATATCAATCATGAAGACCGAGTCTTCCAATTTTTCCTTGAGAGCTATCCATTTGGCTCCTTTGGACTCCGTCCAGTTCATCTGATAATCAAAACGAAAAACAGAGTCACTTTCAGATTGAGCACGAATAGGAACTATTCCAATAAGAATCAAGAAAAGTGAGAATAAAGATCTCATATAACTAGAACTATGGCTGATTCTCAATCACCGTAACATTTCCATGTTTTTCTCCAAGCGTACCATCGGTCAATGTTCCAGTCAAACGAAAGAAATAAACTCCATCAGAAACACGTTCCCCACTTTGAGCAAGACCATCCCATAAATAGGTTCCCGTAGCATCCGTTCTTCGGTGAACGATATTTCCCCAACGGTTCATGATCACGATTTCGAAGCTCTCGAAGATATCATTTTCCATTTCGAATACTTCGTTGATACCATCTCCGTTTGGCGTAAAGA
>JBGCDF010000485.1:0-5020 GCA_045105095.1 Crocinitomicaceae bacterium
TCTTAATGATGGTAAAGATCATTACTCGCGTGAGTTTCGCTCCACGTCGATTCAAGAATACATAACTCTGGTTTCCAGGCTGTATCGTTTGGTGATTTCTGATAGAAGTAGTGTAAATATCCAACTCCTTTTTTACGGTGGGACTCACAGGAACTAATCTTTGTTTATTCCCCTTTCCGATGACGCGAATGAAACCTTCATCAAAAAACAGCTGTTCGAATTGCAGGTTCACCAATTCCGAAACACGCAAACCACAACTGTACAAGGTTTCGAGAATAGCTTTATTTCTATGGCCTTGATCCGTGCTTAAGTCAATCGCTGCGATAAGTGCATCAATTTCTTCTATTGTTAACACTTCTGGCAATTTTCGACCTATCCTAGGAGTTTCTATCAACTCACTTGGATCATTTTTGATTTCACCTTCCAATACCAGGAAATAATAGAATTGCTTGATTCCACTGATGATCCTTGATTGGGTTCGGGCGCTCAATCCCAAATCGTACAATTCCGTCACGAACTTTTTCAGGTGATTCATTGTTACATCCGTAGGCGATAACTCCTGAGAAGCGCAGAAATCCATCAACTTCTTCACATCATTTTGATAGGCAAAGATGGAATTCTCTGCGAGCCCTCGTTCTATTTTCAAGAATGAAACAAAATCCTTAATATAGCGGTTCCAAGACTGCACTATGCGATTATTGATTATTAATGGACCAAATTTAAATTTAATTGGTCAACGCGAGAACGAAATATACGGGAATCAATCGTTTGAGGATTACTTCGCTGGATTAAAATCACGCTCAAGTGCTGAATTATCCTATTTCCAATCGAATGTTGAGGGTGAATTGATCAATGCTTTGCAGAATTCGGATCACGATGGAATTATTTTCAATGCTGGAGGATATACGCACACAAGTGTTGCATTGCGCGATTGCATCAAGGCGATTAAGATTCCTGTCGTTGAGGTACACATTTCCAATATTTCCGCGCGTGAAGAGTTTCGCCATACTTCTCTGTTATCTCCTATTTGCGTCGGATGCATTTTTGGGTTTGGATTGGTTTCTTATGATTTGGCAATTGACTTTTTCGAAAAAGAAATGTAATTATGAAGACTCGGTCTTTCGTCATCTTTCTTTCATTATTGATTTGGTTTCCAACCGAAGCACAAACTTCTAGCGAACAATCAGCGGCAGTATTAACCATTGAGTTTCGGAGCAAATTAGATCAATTGCGTGCAAAACTGAATTACGCTGACATAAAAAGGATTCTCGGAAAACCATTAGAAATAGAGCATTCTACAGATAAAGGTGGCGCACTTACGCTTTACTCGTGGGATATGCATTATGATCATTCGACCATTTGCATGACCAAGTTATTGGGGAAGTATTCCTCTGCTCCCAAAATAGAAGCGACCGATTTTTCGCATCTAATCGTTCGCGGAGAAATCATTTATGTTAGTGGGTTTGAAGTCATACCGAGGAAAACCAGTCGTGAAAAAATTGAACAATTATTGGAAACCTCAAAGACTTATATCGATGGAGACACGATTTCTGTTCTCGTGAACGGCAACGCCTACCGTTTTATCTTCAACCAGAAAGGTATACTTGAAGAGCTGGTAGTAGATTATTATTAATCCATTTCGCGCCTGATATCTCAGGGCGCACCAACTGCTAAAAAACAGAGGATTTAGAGCACCGCTTTTCGTCATCTTTTAGGTGAAAATTGAGTAAACCCACAACAAATTGCTGAATTGATTTTTTTAAAAGTCCAACTGAACATCTTGCATTTTCGTATATTGTTCTGACTACAAAGAGCATAGCTCTTCACTACTAATCAAAACCACTACTTATGACCTATATTAAAACTGGTGTTGACCATCCAGGAATAGTTGAACTCATGTTTTACAAAGGCTCTACAGGAAAAGCGCTGGCAAATTTAGTTCACACCTTGATGCATGGTCCTTCTGGCCTGACCTCTGGAGAAAGAGAATTAATCGCCTCCTATGTTTCTAAACTGAACGACTGTGAATTTTGTCATGGAACTCACTCCGCCTCCGCCAGTGTACATCTGAGCGATAATGGAAATGCCGCGAGTTGTGTCATTGAAAATATTGATACTTCACCCGTTTCGGATAAAATGAAAAGTTTACTAAAAATCGCTGGAAAAGTACAACGAAGCGGAAGAGAAGTCTCACAAGTCGATGTGGACGAAGCGAAAAACAAAGGGGCAACGGATGAAGACGTCCATGACGCAGTATTGATTGCTTCTGCTTTCTGCATGTATAATAGATATGTAGATGGGTTAGGTACTGACCCTGGATCACCAGAGGACTATCCTGACTATGGCATCCGACTGGCAAAAAAAGGATACAAATACCCTCCATTGTTTTTGAGAAAGTTCGTAGTACGGATGATCAATCGTCAGTCAAGAAAACGCGCTAACGAAGCAAAGTAAGCTCGATTGAATAGTCATCTCACCAAAAATTACTCGTATTTTTGATCATCAAAAAACAACAGCATGAGCACACCCAATTGGCAAACAGTTAAAGAATACGAAGACATCACATTCAAACATGCCGATGGCGTAGCGCGCATCGCATTCAATCGTCCGGAAGTTCGAAATGCATTCCGTCCAAAAACGGTCGACGAGTTATTGGAAGCCTTAATCATCTGTCACGAAAGTCAGGAAATTGGTGTCGTGTTAATTACAGGGGAAGGACCTTCTCCCAAAGACGGTGGATGGGCGTTCTGTTCAGGTGGTGATCAACGTGTTCGATTAAAAAGCGGTTATGCCTACGCCGATGGAGTAAACAAGTTCAATATTTTGGATGTTCAACGACAAATTCGCTTCATGAACAAAGTGGTAATCGCACTTGTTCCTGGATGGGCAGTTGGCGGCGGACACAGTTTACACGTTGTCTGTGATTTAACTATCGCCAGTAAAGAACATGCTATTTTCATGCAGTCGGACGCCAACGTAGCTAGCTTCGATGGTGGATTTGGATCTGCTTATTTAGCGCGACAGGTTGGACAGAAAAGAGCGCGTGAAGTGTTCTTCTTAGAAATGGAATATTCGGCTCAGGAGGCTTATGAAATGGGAATGGTCAATAAAGTTGTACCTCATGATGAACTGGATCAAGTGGGCTACGAATGGGGACAACGTATCATGACCAAGAGTCCAACGGCGATCAAAATGCTCAAATTTGGATTTAACCTGATCGATGATGGACTGGTTGGACAGCAAGTATATGCCGGAGAAGCTACACGATTGGCCTATGCAACGGATGAGGCGGAAGAAGGTCGAGATGCCTTTTTAGAAAAGAGAAAGCCCAATTTCGGTCAATTTCCTAAATTCCCATAGTCAAGATTCCTTTGTTAAGCAGATGACGATCCAACTCTTCCTAAGATGAAAGATGTTAAACTTTTGCTAACGCGGTTGAATTGGTATGGTTTTAGAAGTTCGTGGTGAACATTCCTGAATGGAATTACTATTAATTACTAAAACTTATATTATTATGAATTACATGTACAAAACAGTCACACTAACTTCTTTTGTGTTTCTTTTCCTTCTGATTGGGACATCTTGTAAAAAAGATAGTTGCACTCCTCCTGATGTGACACAAAACATCATTGGCACTTGGAAAGCGAAGAACACTGAAAACCTCATTGAATTTAAAACGGACGGTACATACACCGATGATAATGAATATCTGCTTGGATTTTCTAGCGGAGGAGTCAATTATTCTGATCGTACGTACGCAATATCTGGAGATTCCCTGCATTTAACGGTAAGCGATCCAAACGGAAGTGGATTTGCCTCCAGCTCTTACTTAATCGAAGCGAATAAGTGCGAGGAAATTATCGTTAGCACCAATCTTCTTATTTCCATTACAACAACACTGGAAAAACAATAGTTAGTCAATAAATCTACTCCAGTAAAAAAGGGAATACCTGAACGGTATTCCCTTTTGTTTATCCATCTATTTTTGATTAGATCAGTTCGTTAATTTTAATCTTTAAGGTCGTCACCCATTTGCTTTCCAACGTACGTTCCTTTAATGATTTGATCCTGGAAATCTTTCATTCCTCCTGGCGAATGCGGCATCAAGATTGACGAGTTTTTCGAATTCGCTCCAATGTCCTTAATCGTATCAAAGTATTGCGTCATCAATACGAATTGCATGATTTCTTCGTGTTGTACATTTTGCAAGGACTTTTTGAAATCCTCTACCGATTCCTTGAAACCACGAACGATTTCCAAACGTTGCTGAGCAATACCTTCTCCAGACAAACGTTTCGATTCTGCTTCCGCTTCTGCTTCTTTTACAATTCGGATCTTCTTTGCTTCCGCTTCTTCCAATGCTGCTTCACGCTCACGCTTCGCCGCATTAATTCTATTCATTGATTCCTTTACTTTATGATCTGGATCGATATCGGTAATCAATGCACGAATAATGTTATATCCGTACTTTTCCATACTTGCAGCAATGTTCTTCTGAACAGCTATGGCAATGTCATCTTTCTTGGCAAAAACATCATCCAACTCTAATTTCGGAACCTCTGCACGAACATCATCAAAAACGTACGATGCAATCTGATTCTTCGCGTTGTCCATTGAATAATAGGCTTCTTTTACCATCGTGCGGCCAACAGAGTACTGAACAGACACTTGTAAGTTGACGAATACATCATCTTTTGTCTTCGTTTCAATCGTTACATCCAACTGTTGAACCCGAAGATTCATTACGGCAGCCTTTCGATCCACAAATGGAATGATAAATCCCAATCCTGAATGCGCTACGCGCTGAAATTTACCGAATCGTTCGATGATGTAGGCAGTTTGCTCAGTCACCATGATGACTGCTTTGAAAATTAAAATCAATCCAACGATTCCTAGAATAATTGGACCAATGGGTAGGTCTATTTCGTTCATACTTAAGGTTTTTATTTTTCCTTAAATTAATCATTCTGTGTGTGAGGATTAAGGATAGCTGAGAAAATAACTATAAATTAAATTGATT
>JBGCDF010000486.1:0-7255 GCA_045105095.1 Crocinitomicaceae bacterium
ATGCTTTCATTGTGGCCTATTACAAGGGTGAACGGATGACAGTTGCTCGAGCGCGTATTTTATTGGAGCGAGAAGGACCTTCTATCTTGCAATCGAACATAGAAAAAACGGAGCCAATTGAAGTTGTAGAAATACCCGAAAATAATCAACGAACGGATTCAGTTTCTACGCAAGTTATTGAGACCACGCTCGATGTTGAACGCGACGAACGAAAAGTGCAAATCGTAACGAAGAAAACCTTCGAAGAGTATCCAAGAGATATTCTAAATCGCTACAACACAGAAGGTAATTTCTACTATGATGAAAACGATCAACGGGTAAAATCGGAGATCTATGATAGTAAAAGAGAACTTCCGCGACTATATAAATTTGAAAAAGACATCGATACAGTGTATCTTTCGGTGGAAGATGTGCAAAATGAGTTAGATAAAAAGCATATTTTTGTAGCATTAGCGGACGATAAAGTTCCTGGAGATTTAGCCGATTGGTTATTGAGAATGGGTTATCAGAAGAAATTTACACGAACGAGTGAAGGGTTAGAACTGCACATTGAAGGAATTGAACCAAATGAACTTCAAGACGTACAGTACCGTATCCGCGAAGTTGGTCTCGAGCCTGTCTTGGTTGAGCCCATGGAAGAGTAATAAAATTTGAAAAGAGAGAAGTATGCATCCAGAAATTGATGTTTTAGAGGAGGTCTTAACGGTTGAAGAAGCCGTAAGCAAGAAAGATTTGATCGTGTTTAACGACGAAGTAAATACGTTTGATCACGTGATTGACTCATTGATCAAAGTCTGCAAGCACAAGCCGATTCAGGCGGAACAATGTACATTCATTGTTCATTACAAAGGAAAATGCCAAGTAAAAAGAGGAGATTACGAAACCCTTGAACCCATGTGCGTTGCGTTGCATGATCGAGGAATCTCAGCAGAAATTCAATAAAATTAATTGCAGTTGTTGGTCAAAATGAAAAAACACTGTATATTTGCACTCGCCTTGCGGAAACAAAAGGCAAAAATGGCTTCGTAGCTCAACTGAATAGAGCACTACATTACGGCTGTAGAGGTTTCAGGTTTGAATCCTGACGAGGTCACAAAGAGCATCCCAAACGGGATGCTTTTTTTGCTTCTTGTCGGTTCAAACCTGTTTGAAGTCCCTCACCTTTCTGAACTTCCCGTTCAAGCTTCAGTCTTCACGAGCTGCGCTCGCTCTTTATCGGGGTCATAAAAGTTTAACGCTCGGTTAAGAAGCCGAGCTTTTTTCATGAAATCTACTCCGAGATTACTTTGGCAAAACCTAAACTATTTTAAGGACGAAATGTCAGAATAGAATCGTATTACGAGAGCAGAGAGCAGATGGAAATTCATCCTAAGAGACTTCATCACCTTGATGTTCCTCCTCAAGCAAAAATCTTCCCCATTCTCCGAAATTCTTAAGGATTGGAACCAATTCACGGGCTTTCTCCGTCAACTTGTATTCTACTCTTGGAGGTGTTTCCGGAAATGAATTCCTTATTACCATACCGTCCCTTACCAATTCCGATAAGTGAGTAGTCAATACTTTTCTAGAGATCTCGGGAATAGCAAAATCTAATTGCCCAAAACGCTTGGACGATTTCCCTAGGTTTATAATAATAATTGGCTTCCATTTGCCTCCAACCACTTTCAAAGCTGCTGTGAGTGGGCAATTATTCATGTTAAATTTCTTCATACTGATTCTAAATGGTTACCAACTGGTAACTACTTTGTTGAGTAAATCACAACAGCTTGTTACTTTTTGTAATTATTGATTGTAACTTTGTGTAACAAATATACGAAAACCACATCAAGTATGAAAAGAAAAACAGTTTATTGGATTTTAACAGGGCTCATATCTTCGCTTTTCCTATTAAGTGCCGTCGGTAAACTCTTTCCGAATGAAGAGGCTATGACTGCAGCAGAAAGCATTGGTTTATCCACTCAAACATACGCTGCTTTGGGCATTCTAGAAGTTATCGCTGTGATTCTCTTTATTATTCCAAGAACTGGAATTATTGGCTTCCTATTGTTGGCTTGCTATATGGGTGGTGCCATTGCAACAGTTTTAGAACAGGGCGAGAACATCGCTTTCCCAGCCGTAATAGAGGCATCGTTGTGGGGAATTGCTTTCCTACGTTTCCCAGAGTTACGGACACGATTACTTGGAAGATCATCAGTCAAATCACACAGCATTAGGTAAAATGAATCATCATTGTCCAACTCGAAATAAGGTATTTAAAACTTTCGTGAATCAAAGCACAATGAGCCGCGATATGCACAGACTAACTGGGATACCATTTGCTGGAATCAATTAATCATAAAAATTAATAATCATGAAAGAAAAATTAGGATTTAAGAACTTTACACGGAATGAAAAGATCTTCTTTATTGGGCTGCAAGTTTGGATCTTTTTGCAGCTATCAAGGGTGGTTGCAGTTCCATTAATCAATGACGTTAATGCAGGGGCAGAATCTCCGGCATGGCTTTATCCAGCCTACCTCGACTTAGTTGCCGCCTTTTTCGGTATCCCCTTGATGATAGCCCTCGTTAAAAAACGGGGATTATTCACCTGGACATTTGCCATAATGTACTTGGCTATTTCAATTGTTGACCATTGTGGAAACTTTGTAACGACTGCTACGGTAGGACCACCTTCAATCGTCGGTGAGGGAATGAATCCTGTTCTGGCACCTGCCATTCAAACAGTATTTGATCTTCTTTTTGTCGTCCTTTTAATGATGCCGAAATACCGACAACTCTTCTTCAAATTAAGCGGAGAATCACACAATTAATAATCATTCAAAAACAATAGAAAATGAAAAATCTCGGAATTTTTATACTTACAATCGTACTAAGTTTAGCTGTTTCATCAGTTAATGCACAACAATCAATAAAAGCCATGGGAGCATTAGAATTCAGTCCCGAAGGAGTGTTATTTGTTGGAGATAACCTGCAGGGAGCAATCCATGCCATCGACCTAACTGCGGAAAGTCGTACAAAAGAAAAATTTGAAAACAATGTTGACAACGTTGATGTTAGAGTAGCTGCCATATTGGGTTCGGCTACCCAAAGCATACAAATCAATGATTTAGCAGTACATCCTAAGAGCGGTGAAGTCTATCTTTCGATTACCCGTGGACATGGAGTGGAAGCAATGCCCGCCTTGATAAAAATAGATGCTGAAGACAAATTGGTGAATGTAGATTTAGCTTCGGTAAAATTTACTTCACAAACATTGAGCAAGGTGCCTGATATGAGTAAGAAATTTAGACCTCGTGGTGCCATGATGTCTCCACCTTCTTCCAAAGATATTGCTAAAGCTCAGCGCTCTCAGCGAATGTTTGCAATAATGGATATGGAATATTTCAATGGAGAACTTTTTGTCTCGGGAGTCAGTAATGAAGAGTTCAGTTCCGTTTTACGAAGAATGCCATACCCTTTTGATGGTAAAGAGAGTATTAGCAACATAGAAATGTACCATATTGCTCATGACCAATATGAAAGTCGTGCTCCCATACGCTCCATGCAAATTAAAAACATCGATGGGATCGACCAAATTGTCGCTGCTTATACGTGTAGCCCATTAGTGTTAATTCCACTGACTGAATTAAAGGATGGATCGAAAGTTAAAGCCAGAACGCTTGGCGATATGGGTAATGGACAACCTCTTGACATGGTCACTTTTAATCTGATGGGGCAAGAAATGTTATTTGTAACGAACAGTGGCAGAACTCCTCAAGTAATACCACTGGCGGGATTGAAGAATGCCAAGGTTGTTACGGATGAGGATTTTGAAAGAGGACCAAAATTGGATTTAGGGCCAATCATTCCTTACGGTCCTATGGGAGAAGGTGTAATGTTTGTAGGTTCTTCTCTTCATATTGATTTACTGAATGAAAAACAGTTTGTGTCTTTGACAAGAGATGCTGCCACCGGTAGTTTGGATTTAGAAACAGTTTCAACCATGCTTCCTTTTAAAATGCACAATATTGAGGCAGCTGAATTTGACTTCCCAAGCTACAAATTCCCGACACAAAAAGGCGAATAATGACACATTCTAATCAAATAAAATCACTTGGCGTCTTAACTTTTAATGATGAAGGAATACTGTTTGCTGGTGATAATTTATCAGGAGCTGTAATTGCTTTCGACTTTAAAGCGGAGAAAAGGACTACAAATCAATTCGAGATCAATGTCTATGACATAGATGAACAAATAGGTGCTATTTTAGGAACGACTCAAGGGAATGTACAGCTAAATGATTTAGCTGTGCATCCTAAGAGTGGCGAAGTATATCTGTCCGTAACTTATGGACACGGTGCAGAAGCCTTACCTACTCTAATAAAAGTAGATGTAAAAAATCAATTGCATGTCCTCGATTTAGCTACCCTTGAAATCACTGTTCAAAGACTGCACAACTTGCCAGACAACGATAGAAAGTTAGCATTGCGCGGTACGGGAGGAGGAGCGCCTACCACAAAGGAAATTGCAAAATCAAAACGTTCATTGAGAACGCTCGCAATCGTTGCGATGCAATACCACAAAGACGAGTTGTTTGTTGCGGGAATTAGTAATGAAGAGTTCTGTTCGGTTCTGCGAAGAATACCTTACCCTTTCAACGGAAAGGAAAGTGTTAGCAATATTGAAATGTACCATATTACGCATGATAAATACGAAAGTCGTGCCCCTATTCGATCGATGGTAGTGAAGGAAATTGATGGTATTGACCAATTAATTGCTGCATATACGTGTAGTCCATTAGTATTGATTCCTTTAAATGAACTAAAGGATGGTACAAAAGTCAAGGCGAGAACTATTGGTGATATGGGTAATGGGCAACCCATTGATATAATCCCTTTCACGTTGAAAGGTGAAGAAATGCTATTTGTCACCAACAAAAGTAGAAGCCCGTTAGTGATTCCAGTAAGAGGGCTTCTTAATGCTAAAGTCGTTACGCATAAAGACTTTGAAAGAGGTCCAAAACTCGACTTAAACCCACTGATGCCTTTCGGTCCTATGGGAAAACCGATCATGTTTACAGGAGCTTCCCTTCATATGGGCCTATTGAATGAAAAACAATTTGTCTCGTTGAATAGGGATGCTACTGCAGGTAGTTTGGATTTAGAAACGGTTTTCACAATGTTTCCATTCAAACTGCACGATATTATTGGTGAATGGGATATTCCAGGTAATGACTAAAAATAATCTGAAGTGAAAATCCACTCTTACATATTCATCTTTTTTATGGTGATTTATCGATTGCAAACATTATCACAAACGAGTCCTATGGTTATTTTACCCAATGAAATAAACGGAAACGTTCAGCTTAATATTTCCGCTATTCCAAATTTGGATATAGAAAAACTTGGTTATGAATACTTCTCTGTCTTTGTGGAAAATGAAGGGGCAGAATACAGTTCAAATGCCGTTCAAGGACGACATACAATCGAGGAGGGTTATTTGGTTTTTTCGCCATATTTCCCGTTTGAAAGAGGAATGAACTATGTCATCAGAACAAAGAATACTGATGTCGATAGCGACTATTCTTATCAATCTTTTCAAGTTGGAAAAAAAAGACCTGTTGATGAGGCAAAAGTGATAAATGTATATCCCCTAGCTCATGAACTTCCTGAAAACCTGTTGCGTTTCTACATGTATTTCAACACTCCAATGAAAAAAGGGCAGGCATTGCAACATGTTGAACTCGCAGATGCTCAAGGCAATGTGGATAATCGGGTGTTTATGGAGTTCAAACAGGAACTATGGAGTGCTGACGGAAAACGACTCACCCTATTGTTCGACCCAGGACGAATTAAGCGAGGTGTTTCCACAAATGTGGCGCTTGGTCCAGCTTTGCTTGAAGGTAATATGTACCAATTGAACATTTCTGGAGAATGGCAAGATGTTCATGGACAAGATTTATCAGTTGATTTCACTAAAGAGTTTGTTGTCGGACAAGCATACCGTCAACATATTAAAGTGAACGATTTAGCCATCGATGAACCAGAGGCAAACAGTCTTGATGCGTTAACCATCAATTTTAGTAGAGTAATGGACCACGCCCTAATTCAATCGATGATTCAACTAAAAAATGAAGAAAACCATCCAATTGCCGGCCGTTGGGGTGTATCCCAGGATGAAACTAAAGCAATCTTCTTTCCTGAAGAGACTTGGGAAACCGGATCATATCACATCCTTTTTAATGGCAGTTTGGAGGATGTTACAGGAAATAATCTTGACAATCTGTTAGATGAAAAAACCAATAAAGAGCATAATGGTAATCCCCAGCAGTTGACACGGTTGATTACGATTTAATTTCTTAAGAAAATTACAACTTGTACAAATACATCCTACCATGAAAAATCAATCACATTCACGTCTTTTTTTAGTAATGCTGGTCCTTTTCTTGACGAGTTCAGAAAGCTTTGGGCAAGATTCAGACTCGTTAAAGTATAAATTAAGTTTTCAAATTGGAGGGCAACGAAAGCGCGGAGTATTCTCACAAACATCGCTGAGAGTAACTTCAATCAACACGCTAGAAAAAGGAAAAATATCTCTGAAAAACTTTTCGAGTTATACGTATACAGAAGTCAACGGATTTAACATCGCCGATGATTGGGATTCTAGAACTATTCTATTATATAAAAAGGATTCAAGCTCACGATTTCTTCCTGCCTTAGCCCATAACTTTCATAGTAACGTGTTGTATCGCATTAGGAACAGCAATAGAGGCATTGCGGGAATGAGAATAACCCCATTCAAGACGCAAGATTTCACCTTTCTTATCGGTGCCGGATATGAACACAGTAATTATTCAGATGACGTTTTTCTAAACAGCCCTTACGTTTCTAACCAAAGGAATTTCGCTCTGGGCTTTGGTAATTTTTCCGGGAAGCATAAACTTGGAAAACACCAAATACTCTTGGATTATAACTTCTCATTCGTCCAATCTTTAAGAGAGATTAAAGATTATTCGATCTGGCTGACTTCGGGAATAAGCCTGCCTATTGGCAAAGTCCTATACATCGGAGTAAACTATGATCTTAGATTTCGAAATGTTCATTTACAAGATATCCCACGGATAAATGATTTATTGATGTTAAGTGCTAAAATCAACATATCTAATTAGTTCTTTAACGACCAGAATCAATCCATTTCCCTCGAATCAACATATAAATATTGAATTTAAATGCTAGGAAAAAGCTTTCCCAATTGGGAGTCTCAATTTTCATCACATC
>JBGCDF010000487.1:0-10120 GCA_045105095.1 Crocinitomicaceae bacterium
GCTAACTGACGATCAAGGTTTTTTGTGATGGTTGCAAGACCTCTGTCCAGACTTTCCTGAGAAATGTCAATCAATGCAACTCTATATCCAAATTGTGCGAACGTATGGGCGATTCCGTTCCCCATTGTTCCTGCTCCAATAACTGCTACGTTTTTCATTCTTTTGATTTTTAGTAACAAAGATAATAGAAGAAATTATCCATGAGATATTTGTGCAACCAATAGTAGAGATCGGTGAAAAAAATTATCTTAGTTTTTTTAGTAAAATGTATGGATAAATTAACTCTCTCATTGATCAACCAATTATTCGAAATTGAACGAAAACTAGCTTCCAAACAAGTGGATGTAGTTGATCGAAACCTCGAGCGCATAAAACATGATTTGGAAGGAAATGGCATCAAAGTAATTGATCCGACAGGAGAGAAATACGAAGAAACCAGAACCGACTGTCAGGCAAACATAGTAGGAGAATTGGGTGCGAATATGATTATTACCAGAACGATGAAACCGATTATCATTGAGAATGGAGCGAGTGGAATGGAACTCGTGCAAAGAGGAACGGTAATTGTGGAAAATGCAGAGCAATGAAGACGATTAATTACGCCATTGATCTTGGCACAACGAACTCGTTAATTTCCAGAAATGATCATGGAGAAGTACGAGTGTTTAAAAACCCTTTCGGTCAACGTGAAGAGCTTCCGTCGGTGGTTGGGTTCCGAGGCGAACGCATTTTGATTGGAGAGAAGGCCTTGGAATACCTTGAAAAGGATCCTGGCAATGTTTTCGGAGGCTTTAAGCGAAAGATGGGAACGGATGAAAATTTTTGGATTGAATCACAAGCTCGCTCAATTTCTGCTGTTGACTTGTCTGCGATTGTATTGAAAGAATTGAAAAACTTCGTTCAGGATGATCAAACTATCACGCAAACAGTGATCACCATTCCTGCGTCTTTCGATACAGTGCAGTCCAATGCAACGAAAAAGGCAGGTCACGATAGCGGATTTTCCAATGTTATCTTACTGCAAGAACCGATTGCTGCTTGTTTGGCGTTTGCCAATGCTCAAAAGGACGCAAGCAAAGAGGGAAAATGGCTTGTGTATGACCTAGGAGGAGGAACGTTTGATGTTGCCATCGTTTCGATCGGAGAGGAGGAACTGAAAGTAATCGATCACAAAGGGGATAATTATCTCGGTGGAATCGATTTTGATAATGCTCTCGTTGAGAAAATCTTGTTACCGAAAATCTTTGAGACTCAGGGATTCGAAGGGTGGAAGGAAAAGTCGGAGCAGAAGAGTACGGATTTTCAGAAACTATATTACATCCTTTTAAATAAGGCCGAATCGGTGAAAAAAGAGCTATCGGGAGCATTAGTTGCTATGCTGGATTTAACGATTCCAAGCGATAACGGAGAAGATGTTGATCTGTATTTCGATATAACCAGAGAGCAGTTCAATGAGGTCGTTAAGGATAAAGTGAATTATTCCATGACACTTGTGCACGATCTACTTTCGACGAATAATATGTCCATTTCAGATATCGAACAAGTGGTGTTGGTTGGAGGAAGTACACTCATGCCTCTTGTGAAGCAAACGGTCGAAAGCAAATTAGGAGCTTCCGTAAATCAGTCAATTGATCCAACAAATGCGGTTGCAGTTGGAGC
The DNA here is from genome assembly GCA_045105095.1 of Crocinitomicaceae bacterium. Taxonomy (GTDB): domain Bacteria; phylum Bacteroidota; class Bacteroidia; order Flavobacteriales_D; family Crocinitomicaceae; genus UBA4466. The sequence continues at coordinate 1,660 of JBGCDF010000487.1, forward strand.
AGCGCACTACGCAGGAACGAAAATTGCTCAAGCTGAAACTAAACTTGAAGAAGAAGAGGTCGTAGTAACTACAGATGCTGCGTTTGATGTAGAATTATCGTATTTGAAGGCAACACGAGAAACGAGTGAGATGGTTCTCTTGAAGTTCTCTGGTGAGTACGAAGGAATCAGTTTTCGCGTTATTCGCTCGGATACGGGATTTGACAGTGGGCTAAAGCCTGCAGGTCCAAAGAGCATAGAAATGGTCAATCTTGTTCCTAACGCCATGAATCATTTTGAGGTGCTTTTCTTTAATGATGATCAATCTCCCGTTGCTGGGATGAAGAAGGATATTGTCATGGTGCATGGACAATACAACGTGGATGGCCAGCCGCTTCCCAATGATATTTGCCTTGAAATTGATGATTTCGATCATGATCGTACAAAATTGGAAGTCATCTTTAAGAAAAATGATATTCTACCGTTAAAAAAACGTCTGTATCGCGAATTATCAAAAACCATTCTGAAATCAGGAGACAACAACTTAATCATCAATGTGGTGGAGGGAAATGGAAAAAGTTCACCTTCTTCCAATCAAGTTATCGGGTGTATCGAAATAACGCCAGATCAATTGGATTTTGATTTGATTAAAGGAACGGAAGTAGAGCTAGATATCGAGGTTTCCGAGTCGCGCGATTTGACTGTAAGTGTATTCCTGTCAATGACGGATCAAGAATTCAAAGAAGTATTTAGTCCGACATCGAGAAATGTGAGCATTACTCGTATGAAGGAAGAGTTGGATATACTAGAGAGAAATGTAAACAGAGAATTTCGTTCATTGGAATCTTCCGAGAACTACGAACAGCTGCAAATCTTAGTGGATATGCGCGAAGAACTGGAGGAAATCAAAGCGCAATTGGCGAATGCAGAGAAGTCGATGAATTCGGATCTCAAGTACCATTTGGAAGAGCGTAAACGTCGCATTGCTCAGAAGTATGATACACTCGAGAGCGAAGGAAAGGGATCGAAGGAGAAATCACGTTATTTGGAGGAGAAGAGATATACACTCGAACTGTTTGAGAAATATCCTGATATGGATCGAAGATTCAGAACTAAATTCGATCAAATCATTGCCTCTGAAGAGGAAATGATGAAATCCGACATGGTTCATTTTGCACGTGTAAAAGCGGATGAATTGGATAACTTAAATCGAGAAATCGGATGGGAATCGAATGAGCACATAGAGCAATTATTCTTCTATTACAAACATGCCTTAGCTGATCAATATACTGATCAAAAGCGTGCAGAAAAACTCATAGAATCAGGTGATGAAGCGTTGGAGAAGGGCAGGCTTAACGAAGTCAAGTCGATTATCAATCAGCTATATGCTATGTTGCCAAAAGAGTTGAAAGAACAGGTAACGATTCAAGGAACGGGATTGGGATAAGGAGTGCTATCTCAAAATATCAGAGCGCATATTAAGAAGATGAGAATAACCGCAATGACGGCGAGGTAAATCTTACGAATGCCAAAACTGGGCGTGATTTGAACTAAGGATTCTGTCTTGAACTCTTCTGTGTTATACCAAATATTGTCCCTCACGTCCTTTGAACATTTCAGTCCTTGCATCTTGAGACTGATTTTGTACAAGTAGTTTGATCTTCCAGGGCTCAAGTTTTGATCAATGGTAAAATTGATTAACGTTACCGCCAAATAATCTGTTATTCCTTGGAAATACTCATTCGCCTTATTCGCAATTGCGTAGAAAGCATCGTTCCACAAAAAGGAAAACTCCTTAAATGGAAAGAGACCTTGAGATTGAGTTCCATTCAACCTTAGTGAGAGAAATTCACAAAGGGTTTCAAATTTTCCGAATGCGAACAGGCCATCTTGTTCAATCATCAAATTAGAAAAGCAAAGTACTCTTTCAAATTCATCGAATGATAAGGTTCGAATAGCCTTGGAAAGCGCTTTGTGATATGCGTTGGCTAGGTATGGAGAAACGAAGTAGTCAAACACAACTTTCTCATCATACGTTTCAAAATGCAATCGCTTCGTATTTTCAGGAACGTTTTTCAGGGAAGTATCTTCCAAAAAAGTTAACAAGGGTTTGTTCTCATAGATTTGAAGGTGATGAGGCAAGGAATCAATATCATCCAATTGATCGAAAAGGAGGATGATGTCGTTCTTCACAATACTTCTATTACCTACTTCAATTGTTTGTGTATCTGAAAGTTGAATTTCAAGTAATAAACGCTTTCGCTCCAGCTTTAAGTTTTCCGCACTTAAATCGCTAAGATCTATACCGAATTTTTCGAGCAATCGAATAGGGGAGGAATATGTTGGATAGGAAGACAAATTAATAACTGTAATTTACAAAATTATCTCCCTGAAAGAGCTCATATTTGCCCTGTTTTATTTGAATGGTGAAATCCTCAGAGATACTGTCCGTATAGGTGAAAAACTTCTTTAAAAACTGAATGTCTCTGTCAAATTGCGTTTTGAAATATCCATTAAACTGGATAAGTTCTAGCTTTTCGCTCCGTGGTGATTGGTGCAAGTGTTGGATAGTTTGAGCAGTTGTCCAATTCGATCCTCCATAAAAGAACATAGATGCGTTTTCTTCCAAATTGAAGCTGGTCGAATCGTCTGATGGAACGAAATGAGATGTCAAACTGTTATGACCCGAAATGACCATGATCATATCAGAAGGTGTTTCGTTCCAAATGACCCGCTTTTCACCATCGTCTTGGAAAGGTTTAAATGGAGATAAGATTCCAGGATCGCCTTGTTGAATGTAATGAAAGGGAGAGAAGTTGTTTTGTTCTACAGAAGCAATAACTCGTTCGTGTAGATCTAAAAAAGATGATTCGTTAAAGTCGTTTTCTCCTTTTTTTGAAGGACTTACGTAGTAGGTTTTTCCGTCATCACCAACTTTCATGTTTTTCAATATTTCTCGAAAATCTTGCGTATTTGATTGATATCCGCGATCTGAATCACATGCTCGGGTAAATCGGAATACGAAGCTCATGATGACCACAGCACCAACCAAAACGCGCCAAGCTTGGTTCGGATTGTAGCCCAACACTTGCTCGCGCGATTCGTGAAAAGCACCTCGATTATTGGTGATGAGTGATTTGTAATGAGCATCGCAATATAGCCGTTTGGCTTGGTCCGAGATTTTAACCAACTTATTCCTACGACCAGACTTTCGTTCACATTCAACCGTAAAATTGATGATGGCATGGGCAACGCTATTTGGCGCATTTGCATGACTAGTTGCAAGTTCGTTCACTGCGTCATAAAATGCTGGCTGACACAGATAGGTTGTTTCGTTTGCCGGAAATTTCTTGTTGTTATAGGCTAGGTGTTCCAGTCGATCCCCCAATGTGTCACAGAAGTTATTGAGTTTTCTAAACGCATAGAATTTGTCCGTTTCCGTCAATAGCTTGAAAAAAGGTTGAATTTCAATTAACGCTTGGAAATTGTGCGTGCGAATCACTTTTGAAAGCAGCCTGTCGATGGCTTGGGTTAAATAGGGAGAGATAAACGTGGTGAAGTTTTCCCATTCCGGAACCGTATTGAATTTGATCCTATGCTGTTCTTCAATCTTAACAGAACTTACTTCTGCATTTTCCAGTAAGTGGAGGAGCTTAGGATGCTGATAAACAGCCTTGTGATAGTTCAAGTTAGTGATGCCATCTAGTCGTTCAAACAGTTCGATGACGTCATTTTTACCGAGTTCATTACTTCCAATTGTCGTTGTTTGAGTATCGGAAATTTGAATTTCCAGCAGTAGGCGCTTCTTCTCACGTTTTAACTGTTGGCCATCAATGGAATCTACCGAAATGCCGAGAGCCTCGAAGGTTCGGATAGGTGATTGGTATGTTGGGTATTCGGTCAATTAAATTCTATTAGCATCAAAGATAAATGACTTTAGGAATTAACGACTAACTTCGTATAAATGGATTCGAAGAACACCAAATATGTTTTGTACGACGGCGATTGTGGATTTTGCAATCGTTCGGTAGCCTTTATTTTACGGAAAGAGAAAACTTCAGACATTCATTTTGCTCCGATTCAATCTCCCCAGACACAAGAATTGTTTGAGGAAAATGATTGGGAAAAGCCGAACTTGAGCACGTTCTATTTTATTCAAAACGGGAAGAAGTTGGAACGATCCGTTGCAGCGTTTGAAGTCTTAAGTTATTTGAAAGCACCCTATAGTTGGCTAAGGGTATTTCGCTTTATTCCAACGAGAATGACTAATTGGATCTACGATCAGGTAGCCAAGCGAAGGCAACGAATATCAAAAGGGTTCTGCGTAATGCCGACTCCAGAGCAAAGGGCAAGGTTTGTGTTCGACTAATCGTTGAATTGAAGAAGTTTACTGATTTTTCCGGGTTGAGCCCAATTCATAGTTCCCTCCATTTTAAGCGATTGTAAATAGTGTTCAATGGATGGGTTTTTCAGCGAAGATAAAATCCGTTTTGCTTCTTTTTTGTTATTCAAAGGGATATAGGCTTGAAGGGACTGATTAACTTGCCATCTACCAGAGAACAGTTTGGGCTGGAAGGTCTTACGTCCGTAGGCTTCCCATACCACTTTATGCTTACAGAAATTGTACTTCCCAACTCCCAGAAGCGCCCACCAATACCCACGATCTCGCCAGGTTTGGATCATCCTTCCTTTTCTTGTGGACAGGGCAGTTCGATGCAATTCGAGGTATTCCCAAAGTAGCTTATGGGATTTCAATACATCCAATTCCAAGGGCCTTCCATCTTCTGAATAAGGAAGTAATACCCATTTTTTAGGTTCGGCTGATGTTGTCTTGAAATTTTGAGAGGTCAGAAGTGGGAAAATGAATCGTTTGGGTAGGCGATATTGTTCGTTCATCAAGCATACTTCGTCGTCAATGTCTTGGTAAGAATCAAAAAAGAAAATACTATTCGTTCCTGAAGTATTTACTCCCTGCCGAGGCTTCGAACTCTTGCTCAATGGGATGGGACTGAAATTGAAAAGAGGAGGAGGAGTGTCTTTATCAAGGATACTCAACGGTCCAGTCTCGGAAAGAATAGGCTTGGCGTACTTCTCGTTCCATTTCTCGTTGATGTTCACGAAATAACTGATTGGAAAGCCTGTCTGTTTGCCTTTCTGATAATGAACGAGTCCGTGACGCGTAGAAACATTCGAAAAGACCTCAACTTCTTTAAAATCGTACACTTGCTCTAAAGAGAAGCTTTCTCCCTTCACCTGATAGCGGCGAAAAGCATCGTGTGCACCATCATTCAGAAGTAATGACAAAGGCTGAAAGAAATATGCATGGCCATTGGGTGAGAGAAAATCAGCAATAGATTTTTGGATCACTAAGGCAGCGATATCGATTCGTGATCCGCCCAATAGAACCTTTTTCGAGTTTTCGACAAGATCGTATTCAAGAAATGCGGATTTAAATTTGGTTTTGTATTCTTGAGGAAGATCCGTGAAGTTCATCCATGGAGGGTTTCCGAAGATAATATCGTATTCTTTCTGTTCGAGTTCGAAAAAATCGCTATTCGTGAAATTCAAAGTCATGTCAACCCCATATTCCTGTAGGAATCGATTAGTAGCCTCTTTGTGGAGTAGTACATTCAGCTCGTTTCCGAAAAGTTGATGAACGGGAAGTTCTTGAATGGATAGTCCTTGAGAAAGTCCGGTTTCAATCAAAGCTGCGAGCAGATTTCCTGTGCCCATTGTCGGGTCAAATATGGAAGATCCGTTGATCCAATCCTTATAAATTCCAAATTTGTTGATAGCAAAAATTGCCCAATCCAATGGCGTGAAATTCACGCCGATACGGTAAGATGTGGCATCCGTCGTCATGAGTTAGCAGAGTATGATAATTGGGAAGATACGATTAATTCTCCTCCTTTAGCCCATTTATAAGGGTTATAATTTCTTCAGGTGTGTAATAAATTGCTCGTTTATATGCTTTATATTTCACTTTTGCGTTGGATTTATTGAGTACGTAATCCTCCCAATCGTATAGTTGCCAGCCAAGCCCTTTTTCAATCGTCATACGATCAATTTCGCCTTCGTATTTGCGTTTTCCTTTCGTACTTCCGTAGTTGAACATTCGACCAAGAATTCCGAAAAACCCTCGATTGGAGTAATCAACAACATGGTTCAATTCATGACCAAGCACACCAATCGCTCCGTTGAATCCAACTTCTTCGAAGGTTGCGACACTATCTTCATTGTTTGGCTTGATACGGATAACGTATTTTCGTTTAGAACGTCTTCGGAACAAAATAGACCCAACCGTGGGACGCGCGTTCAACGAAGCTTTGATTTTAGGAGCTTCCTTAAAAATGATTTTTGTACTGTCCAGCTCTGGATAATAAGATAAAGTTGAGAGGATCTGCATCTCGAATCGGGGAATCAAGGTCTTTTTGTAAGAGCAAGCAGTGCGAAGTGAATCCAATTTTGATGCAAACTCAAGACTGTCGAGGTATCGCACTTGTTCGGCCTGTGCTTGAGAACTCGCTCCCCAGAGAAGAAAGCAGAGCAAAAGGTGATATTTGAGTAGCACTTTAATTGTGATACGTACTAAAAATTTCAATCAGTCTCGCTGGCGGAACAATTTTGTTGTCGTAATTATGCATCTCGCTTAAAACGGTATTCGTTGCCATTGGATGCAATCCCATACGAATTCCTAAATCTTTGATATAATCCATTTCACGTTCGTCTATTTCTAAATCAACGTTCATGAGTAAGATCAATCGCTGAAATTGAATGATACGATCTGATTCCAATCGCGGAGGATTAAATTCGATGTTTTCTTCGAAAAGCCGCTTGAATTCATCTTTGGTGACACCCATTTGTGCCGCCAATGACAGAAGAAACTGAAACTCAACGTCTCGTATTTTGTCATCAGCCTGCGCCATTTGCACTAGTTGAGCCAATAATCCCAGTTTTTCATTTTCCTTCGACATCGTACTAAGTTTTCATTGAAAGAATGCAAGTAGGTGCTCGCATACTTTTTGCAATCCTAAAGGTAATTCTTTTTCCGTCCAAGGATGTTTCGCTCCGAAAGTATGTTGTTCATTTGGAATTCGAATAAGGTCCACTTCGGCCCATTTTGCAATCGCTTCGCCTTCCTCAATCTTAACGGAAGGGTCATCCTCACCATGAATAACACAAATGGGAATTTTGGGATCTCTTGAATAACTCTCAATGTCTAAACGTTCTTTGTGCTGATGAAAATCCTCATACTGAAGGTACTTGTGCGGCATTTGTTGCTTTGTCCGTCCGTTGGTGGTATAACGAACGCCTTCAGATTTCCAATTGTCTAATTGTTCTCCCGACGGGAATCGTTTACCGATATCTGAGATAGGAGCTAGGGCGGCAATTTTTGTAATCGCTGGATGCCAAGATTGAAGCAAGACCATTCCGCCTCCTCGCGAATGTCCGACTAAATAGATTTCCTCTGAATCTTTTACTTTTTCAAGAGCCAAAGCAATGATTGCATTCATATCTTTCAATTCGTACGAATAACGGTTTTCTGAAAACGCTTCTAAATCTGGAAAATCAATTCCATTTTCGACAGTTCCACCATTATGACTGATGTTGAATTTCAGAAATCCGAATCCCTTTTGGAGGAAGAAATCTTCCATCAGATACCATGCCCCCCAATCCTTGTAGCCCATGTATCCATGGTTAAAAATGATCAAGCGTTTGTTCCAGTTCTTGGGAATGGTTAAATCGTATAAACTGGATCTGTTATTTGCACCAAGGTACTGCGCGTTCTTTTCAGAAATTCTATGCATAATCGAAAGTTAATAAATGCTTCCGTTTGTGCCAAGGTCGGAGGATAGTTTTGCGTATCTTCGCCACACATGAATAAAGTACTAATTCTTCTCGTCTTCGCTGTACTACTGCTTAGTAGTTGTGGCTCTGATGACCGAAATAAATTTGTGGGAGGAGAGTTGACAGTCTATTACTTTGATGAGTCAGAGGCAAAAATTGCGAAGGAAATCGCGTTCTTCTGGAGAGAGAATGGCTTATTGACTGGAAAGCAGCAAGATCTGCAAGTTCAAAAGGACAAGAATCGCTTTACCGTATCGATGATTACTTCTGATCCTAAGAATGTCAAGAATATGCCAATCGATGAGGTTAGTGTATTGTCACAACTTAAGAAGAAACTGTACGTCGAAGTATTCAATAGAAAATCATTCACACTTGAGATTTGTAACAATCGTTTTGAGACGGTTTATACAGTAGAATAATGAAACAAGCATGATATTGATTAATCAGAATATAGCAGAAGCAATGATTAAAAGAATATCATGCGAGAGCCTGTCTGTCGGCGAGACAGGCGAAGCGGTTCCATGGGTGCAGAATTTTTCTGCATTTTCTTCCGCAGAAAAAGTTTAAAGACATGAAAATATCTGCATCCATTTATAGCGATAAGAAGCGTCCTTTGGACGAAGTAATTAAAGAC
>JBGCDF010000488.1:0-6195 GCA_045105095.1 Crocinitomicaceae bacterium
CCATTGTGATTCCAAATGAAACCGTGGGAGGTATCTTCGGACTTCAAGGTCTTGTACTCTTTGGGTTGTACGCGCTCGGGACAGTTGGGGCTTTGCTAGTAGCACTCATATTAAAGCTGATCATCAGGACAAAGGATAAAGGGTTTTTGTTATTGGAAATGCCGTCGTACAAATCTCCGCGTTGGGGCAATGTTGGACTAACAGTTCTTGAAAAGGTTCGTGTATTCGTATGGGATGCGGGTCGTGTGATTTTAGCGATCTCAATCATTCTTTGGGCACTGGCGACGTATGGTCCGAGTGAACGCAGAGAGAATGCAGTGGAGTATGCGAAGGAGGAAGCAAAGAGTCTTAATTTAAGTCAGGAAGAGACAAAAGAGCTCATTTCTTCTGCCGAATTGGAATCGTCGTACATTGGTATTATGGGGAAAGCCATCGAGCCTGCTATTGAACCACTCGGATACGATTGGAAAATCGGGATTTCACTTATTACGTCATTCGCCGCGCGTGAGGTCTTTGTTGGCTCAATGGCAACAATTTATGCGATTGAAGACGACGGCGAAGAAAATACACCTTTAGTGGAAAAAATGAAGGCTGCTCGACGAAACGATGGTACGCCAGTCTATACCTTGGCAACCGGACTTAGTTTGATGGTCTTCTACGCTTTCGCAATGCAGTGCATGGCGACTCTGGCAATTGTAAAACGCGAAACGCGTAGTTGGAAGTGGCCGCTCATCCAAGTTGGATACATGGGAGTTCTTGCGTATCTTGGAGCATTGATCACCTATATTATCGCTAGTTAATGCAAGAAGTACTCGTCATATTATCCATTTCAGCCGCCACGTTTTTCATTGGCAGGATGCTTTACAGACAGTTTTTTGCCAAGGAAACGAAATGCGAAAGTTGTGCCGTTGGAAAGATGGTGGAGGAGTAGACTAGATAAGGCTTCGCCTATGGATTTTTTGAGCACTCCGTGCCTGGATCATTGGATGAATTCGATTTCACTTAATCCAACAATCCAACAATCCAACAATCCAACAATCCAACAATCCAACAATCCAACAATCCAACAATCCAACAATCCAACAATCCAACACCGCCGAAGGCAGCCACGGAGTGAATCCAACAATCCAACACCGCCGCAGGCAGCAGCGAAGCTAATCCAACACCGCTCAAAACAACCGCGTAGCGAATTCGAAAACTAGATTAAAGTATCAATCCAAAAAACGGAACCAAATCATCGCTCCCGTTTTTCTCTAGCAATTACATCTTGCTAATCTTGTAAACTGTTGGGTACAATTCAGACGCAGGTTTCAGAAAATACATTCCCGAAGGCATTTGTGACAAATCGAGAGTATTCCCGTCGATCGCTTCAAAATGTTCCATCAAAACGACGCCTTGTGCATTTATTAACGTGTAAACCATAGGTTCGTTGGACTCATTTCTGATGGTAATAATATCAGTCGTTGGATTGGGATAAATAGAAATGGAAGAGAATGCTTGACCTTCATCAACTCCAATATTTCCAAGGGGTACATTTGTCACTACGTAACCACTATCACCAACGGCAAAAACCACGTCTGATCCGTAATTATCCATCCCGTTGATCGTTTCAAGAACGAATGTTTCTGACCAATTTATTCCATCTGTTGTTTCAAAGATTACCCCCATGTCATGCCACGAAGCCGTGATGCCACCTCCGTATATATCAGAGTTACCCGCTTTTGTGAAATCACGCGCGGCAGGGGATACGAAACTTGGTATGTTAACATTTGTCCAAGTAAGTCCAGCATCAACAGACATCAAAAAGCCCGTTCCGGGTATATTCGGATATTCGTATCCCGCGAAGACTGTGTCAGCAGATGCAAACATAACTGAAGTAAGTACTTCATTCGAATTAGTAGAAGGGAAGAATGCTGGAAGAGAATCCCATGTTGCACCATTATCGATAGATCTCAGCATGTATCGCCCATTCAATGCTGCCAATCCAATGCCATTGTTAAAATCGAGTTCTACAACGTAATCGCCTGGGTTGAACGTTTCATAATTGACAGTCGAAATATTCCAAACGGAATTGACGAAGTGATTCACTTGCGCACTTTGAAAACATCCCGCTCCTCCAATGAAATAATCGTTTTCAGAATTGACGTACGTGCAGCTTTTGTAGCACATGTTCGAACTAGTATTGGAAGCCGGTGTCCAGGTCATTCCTCCATCGACCGTTTTATATACCCCATGATTATCATTTAGTAGCGACACAAAACCGATCTGTTCATCCACAAAATCGACATCAACTAGTTCGTGAGACCATGTATTTGTTGAAATGCCGGTGTGATTCAGTTCTAGCCAATTCTCACCTCCGTCAGTGGTTTTTAATATGGTCGTGCAATCGCCAACGATATAACCAACTGAGGAATCTACGAAGTCAATATCGTTCAATTTATTCGTTGTGGGAGTGGGAACTTCATACCACGTAGATTGAGACCATGCGGTACCCAATGTACAGAGTAATATTCCAATGAGTAATGCTTTCATGAGTTATCGGATTATGATTACATCAAAATTAAGCGATCAACCGCGACTACGCCATGTACAATTTAGTGATACACATGTACTTTTCCGAAATCCGACTTTGGGCACACATTTCGATTCTTGCCGTATTTGAACACTGAGCGGAGCCAGGATGCATGTTTTTCTGTTTGATTATTAGATTTTTGGAACACTTCGTATTTGGATTAGTCTCTTCTTTGTTGATTCCAACTAATCCAACTAATCCAACTAATCCAACTAATCCAACAATCACTCAGTAACCAAACCTTGCTTCTTCAAGGTGCGCTTAACGATGAACGCAAACGCTGCCAGGTAAGCGAAACAAACAGCTCCAACGAAGAAAGATTCCTGAATACCGATAATGTCCGAAAGCTTTCCTTGAATTGGAGGGATAATTCCACCTCCCAAAATCATCATGACCAAGAAGGCAGAACCTTGCGTTTGAAATTTTCCTAACCCTATCAATGATAAAGAGAATATAGATGGCCACATGATTGAGCAGAAAAGACCTGCGCTCAAGAAAGCATAAATCGTGACCATTCCAGAAGATGTCAACCCAATAATCATCGCAATGAATGCAAGTGTTCCAAAGATTCCCAATGTTATTGCTGGTCGATCATTCGTTAAGTACGTCACGATGATTTGAAGCAATACACAGAATATGTACCAGTAGAATGGTTTCACATCATGCCCAGCGATCGCAGAAGCAAGCAGAACAACACCAAAAGCAACTAAGGGTACGACGAATCGTAAAATCTGTTTTGTTTGCTTTTTCATTTCGAAGGCATTGATCGCGCCACCCCAACGGCCAATCATTAAACTACCCCAGAACATAGCAACGTAGGGCGCGATTTCAGAGGTTCCTAGTCCACCGAATTTTGGTTGTTTCAATAATTCAGCGAGGTTACTTCCAACGGCAACTTCTACTCCTACGTATGTGAAAATAGCCAACATACCGAAGGTCAATTGTGGATATTGCATAGCACCCCAGCCTTCTTTTTGTTTGTTCGCCACTCTGTTAATGATCAACATTCCAAAAACGATTACTCCGAGAGCTCCAAGCAACCAGTACATGCGCGTTTGTTCAAGTGGTTTAAGCAGATCTTCATTTGTCGTTTCTAATGTGCTTATTTCGGATGTTTCTGTTGGACAAACTTCTGCCGACAGTGTTTCAAGTTCCTCTTCTTCCAATTCTCCTACTTCGTAGTTGGCGGCTTCCAGTTTTTCAGTGATATCATCTTGGATAGCAGAAATTGATGTCTGATTTGCTTCAATGGCCTTCGCGTCTTTCGAAGCGTAACTCGCAAATACTGGAGCAAAGCATCCAATCAATAAACCTGTAATCAATAATAGCGTGACTACTGCTTTACGAGCGCGTTCTGGTTTTCCTTCAACGATTCCAGCTGGAACTTTTTTGGAGAAGCCGATTAATGCAGCAATTCCAATGAATAATCCCCCGACAAGCGCATAAAGAACGATCACTTTCCAAAGGTCCAAATTGGCAATTTCTTCTTGCGTAAATGTTCCGCTTCCGAATAGTGCAAATGCAATCACTAAAGGACCAATTGTCGTTCCTAAGCTATTAATTCCACCTCCTAAATTGATTCGGTTACTTCCTGTTGATTCGTCCCCGAGTGAGATCATAAAAGGATTGGCTCCAGTTTGTTGTAAGGAGAATCCTAGTGCCACGATGAACAAGCCTAAGAGCATTCCTGAAAAGACATTGAATTCTACCGAAATGATCATGGCGACAGCTCCAAGTGCTGAGAAGAGAAGTCCGAAAACGATACTTTTCTTGTATCCCCAGCCCCCTACAAGGTCTTTACCTGTGGAAGAACCGTAGACGAATAGTCCAAGTGCGCCCAAATAATAAGCTCCATAGAATGCGAAGTCAATTAACTGACTTTGGAACTGATCTAGACTGAAATAGTCTTTACAAAACGGAATAAAAACACTGTTACCTGCGGCGATAAATCCCCAGAAAAAGAAAACGAGCGTTATCGTCGTAAGTGCTCCGTAGTTGGTTTGTTTAAGCTTATTGTCCATAGTACCTTAAGTTTAGATAGCGTAAAATAAGGAGAATTTTTCAATATTGAACCATCGAAGAAATCCCGATCTCAGAAACGTCTTTCTGGATGAAAACGTTCGATATTCATTGGCAATGAAGCTTCACCAATTATGGATGAGACAATTTTTCCTGTGGCTGGGCCTAAACTTAAACCCATCATGGCGTGGCCAGTAGCGATAATTGCATTCGGAATTTTCGTTGATCGACCGATGTAAGGTAATCCGTCAGGTGAACATGGTCTGAAGCCAAACCATTGATCTTCCTCTCGAGGAAATTGTATCTCCATTTCTGGGTAAAAGGAGTTTGCTGTCTCCACAATACCTTGTAGTCTTTTTTGATTGATGGCTGTATCACCAACGTGCGTGATTTCCATTGTTCCGCCAAATCGTAAGTCTTTCCCCATGGGAGTTACAGCTACTTTTCCTTCGCACAGAATGGATGGGATTTGTGGGCGTTCTTCAGGATTCAACAAGGTAAAACTATAGCCTTTTCCTGCAAGAAGTGAGAGTTTGACACCCAATTGTTTGGCCAACGAGGAGCTCCACGATCCGCCCGCAATGACATAGTCATCTCCTGAAATGCTTTCTGTCGAAGTCGAAACCGATTGAATCTTTCCTTTATCAAGGTTGATGGACTGAACTTCTGTTTCCTCCTTGAATTCAACACCACGATTTCGACAGCTTTCTACTAAAAAGTGCATCAGTTTATGCGGGTAGAGGTGAGCATCAGACTTGAAATGAACTCCACCAATGGCATTTAATGCCGTTCCTGATTCCAGTTTTAGGACTTCCTCTTTGGATAAAATATCAACTTCCAAACCAAGTGATCTGGCAATTTCTCCCGCATGGATTTCTTCCTCGCCCACTTTTTCAGATTGAAACAACATCAACAAGCCCTTCTCTTCGTAGGCAATTTCTGCGCTTTGCTTCGCTAGATCTTGATAGAGTTGTTTGCTCAACAAGGATAAATCACGTAAGGCGGGCATGGACCGTTTGACGTGTTGTTCATTTGCTGATCGATAAAAGTTCTTCCCCCAAGACAGAAGCTCTCTGTTGAGTCGAGGTTTGACATAAAATGGACTTTTGGAATTGAGCATCCAACGCATTCCTTGCGCAATCATTCCAGGAGCGGCTAACGGGATTACATGGCTAGGAACGATCATTCCCGCATTTCCAAAGGAACAACCAGCGTTAATTTTGCCTCTATCAATGAGCACAACTTCATGTCCATCTTGACTGAGATAATAGGCGCAACTGAGCCCAATAATTCCTCCTCCTACTATGACGATCTTCTTTTTCATGCTAGATTACTTGAAAACCGTGCGCATACGGATCGTCATCGTCGATAATGATCTCGTTGTAGCCGTAAATTCGCGCCCATCCCTCAATACTTGGAATGATAGCAGGACGATCCGATAGTGTTGTTTCTGCTTCAATTCGACCCGTAAAAATCGATCCGATGATACTTTCGTGGATGAATTCATCGCCCTTTTTCAACTTTCCCTTTGCGTGCCATTGCGCCATTCGTGCAGATGTTCCTGTTCCACATGGAGAACGGTCGATGGCTTTATCTCCGTAGAA
>JBGCDF010000489.1:0-5362 GCA_045105095.1 Crocinitomicaceae bacterium
CGTGGCAAAGAAGATGGGCCTGTCTTGTTTTTATCAGGTGCAATCCATGGTGATAAATCTCAAGGTCAACGTGAGCGTGCTTTAAAAGGGTTCAAAGAAGGAAGTCTACGCATTTTGGTTGCCACGGATATCGCGGCCAGAGGAATCGATATTGATTCGCTATCGTACGTAATCAACTATGATATTCCGAATGAACCAGAAACATACGTTCATAGAATTGGTCGAACGGGAAGAGCTGGCGCGAATGGAACGTCTATTTCACTCTGTGACCTGGATGAACGTCCGTATGTGAAAAGCATAGAAAAACTTACTGGTAAGAAAATTGAGTTTATTGACAATCACCCTTTTCCCATTACAGATGAGGGAGTCAAAGCGTACAAGGAAATGCAAGAATCCTACGCGAAGCAAAACGAAGTACAGATGCAGAAGCGTCGTGAAGCTAAGAAGCGCAGACGTGAGGCTGAGAAAAATGGAAATGCCCCCAAAAACTCTCGTAACAAGAGAAGAAGGTAATATAAGATATACAATAAGAGTGCCCCGAATGATCATCATTTCGGGGCATTTTCATTTAAGGGCGTTTCGTCTTAGCAAGTTGTGCACTTTTTTATGTAGAACGAATCAGATTGTGTGCTAGGATTGTTATTTTTAATTTTCTAAAGAAGCGCGAAATGCCGATATTATTCAAAGATCTACCAGGCCCTAAAGGAATTCCATTTTTTGGAAGTGCATTCGATATGGAATTGCCGAACATGCACAACCAATTTCAGGAAATGGCTGAGGAGTATGGGAATGTCTACAAAATAAAGCTCGGCCCCGTTAGAATGGCCATCATTTCTGAACCTAAAATCATTCAACATATACTACGAGAACGGCCTGAAGGCTTTATTCGTATGAAAAAACTGGATAAGATTCTACGTGCCGAAGGAGTTCACGGAGTGTTCAACGCAGAAGGAGATGATTGGAAGATGCACCGCAGAATGGTAGCGAAAGGCTTGGATGTAAAGCATCAGAAGGCGTTTTTCGATAAAATGCTGATATCTGTTGATCGATTACACGAGAAATGGAAAAAAGCGGCAGATTCAGGCGAGCCCATTGATATTCAGCAGGACTTTTTGCGTTTCTCAGTCGATATTACGACTACACTCGCCTTCGGGTTTGAAATGAACACCATTGAAGAAAAGGGAGGAGTAGTACAAGATCACATGGAGAAGATTTTTCCAATGATTTTCAAACGCATCAACGATCCGATTCAATGGCACAAACTTATCCGCAAAAAAGACGACAGGGAATTCGACAAAGCGCTCGACGCAATTGATTCTATGATTGGCGGTTGGATCACTGACGGACGAAAACGATTAGAAGAACATCCAGAGCTAAAAGAAAATCCAACGAACTTTCTGGAAGCAATTTTATTGGAAGCCGAAAATGAAGAAGATTTTGGAGATGAACAGGTAAAAGGAAATCTGGTGACAGTGCTCATGGCAGGAGAAGACACAACAGCTCATACACTTGCCTGGATCATTTACTTACTGACAAAACAACCCGAGTACCAGACGAAGTTGCAAACAGAGATTGATTCAGTACTGGGAGATGCGCCATGTATCACGGAGTACGAATCCACGCAGAAATTTAAGTTCGTAGAGGCCATCGCGAATGAAACCATGCGTCTGAAGCCTGTAGCGCCAGTACTTTTGTTTGAGCCGTTGTCGGATGTAGAGATTGAAGGATACTTCTTCAAAAAGGGGACGAGAATGTTGGTACATTCGAGACATGCGGCCATTCAGGATGAGAACTTCACGAATGGCAAAAGCTTTTACCCTGAACGTTGGCTGAAAGAATCAAAATGTCCCATGCACTCAATGGAGGCTTATATTCCGTTTGGTGGAGGCCCACGATTTTGTCCAGGTAAGAACCTAGCGCTACTCGAAATGAAGCTACTTTTATCAATGCTTTTCAAGAACTTCGACGTTGAGATGATCACTCCTCACAACGAAATACGAGAGATCATGGCATTTACCATGATGGCCAGCGATTACAGGGTGCGCTTGAAGCATCGAACGTAAGATCGAATATCCCCAGATCTAAGTATATCTCACTCACACTACGACTGTACATTTGTGAACATCGAATCGTGTGCAATTTGTCGTAAACAATTACTTTTTTGGAATCAACCAAACTTCAATAGAGGCATGCTATCCGATGATAGTAAAATTTGCTCTACATGCTATTTTAAGGTAAACAATAGGTCTCCGAAAATTGCGGGTAACCTGAAAAGTTATGCAAAAGATGAGGTAGTTGAACTGATAGCAGGGAAGAGGAAGTTGTCAAAAAAGGATAATAAAGAAAAAATGAACAAGGAAAAGAAGTTATTCATTAGCCATTCGAGCAAGGACTCGTTGTATGTAGAACAATTGATAGACATTATTGAAAATATAGGGGTTCCCTCGGATAAAATATTCTGTTCTTCATTTGAAGACTACGGAATTCGACTGGGTGAGGACTTTTTGGCTAGATTGAAAAAAGAACTAAATCACGATGTGCTGGTTGTTTTTGTTCTATCCAATAACTTTTATGCAAGCCCGATAAGCTTATGTGAAATGGGGGCAACATGGATGCAAACCAATGAGCATATCCCTATGTTAATTCCTCCGTTTGATTATGAAAGTGTGAAGGGGGTAATTCCAAATACCCAAGGAATGAAAATTAACGACAAGAATAAAATGAACTCGTTTAAGGAAAGACTTGAGAGCTTCTTTTCAATTGAGTCGACAAGTTTTTCAATTTGGGAAAGAAAGCGTGATAACTCGCTTAAAATTATTCGTTCTTTGCTGGATAACTCAAGTGGAACTGATAATCTGGAATCTTCGAAAAAGGTAGATTCTAAGAGTGAAATTTACTCAAAGAACTCTAAGGAATATCAAGCGAACGGTTACTATTTTATTAACGGTACTTCTTATTTCTCGATTTGGACGTATAAAAATAGGAATAGCATTGAGCCGAATATTAGCACTGTTAACGGGCGTGACACATTACGCTTAATCGAAAAAGGAGCCAAATGGGTGTTGATAAAGCCTGATTTCGGGGGGTACGGTTCTGTAAAAGCATTTCCCGTGAAGGATTTAGAGGGTTTTTATGGTAAATAGAAGCATTTAGTTTTGATCTGAGCGAAAAGCTGCTTTAGGCATTCCCACAATCGTTTTGTAGTCTATCGGCCATTCTTACCGTCCATAACTCATCTGAACCGAATTCTAAATTGAATAGCGGTTTGAGAACTAAATCATTATTTTTGATTCTGCATGATTGAAAATCAAAAAACGTCGGTGATAGTAGGAACTAATCGAAAGATTGTTGAATCAGTTAAGGACATTCCTACAGAAGACTGGAACACTGTTGTAGGTGATGGCAATGTCTATTTGTCACTTGGATACTTATCCGCATTGGAAGATGCTTTGCGTGATCAGTTGAAGTTTCGGTACGCTATTTCCTACACAGATTCGGGACAACCTGCTTTGGTTGCCGTATATCAACTGGTAGTATTTGTAGATAAGAGAAGGCAGTATTCGCAGGATCTGTGCAATTTGTCGTATCACATTCACAAGAAAATAGCAGATGTCTTTACCATTAATGTATTAGTTTGCGGAAACGTTTTTTGCGATGGTGAAAACGGTTTTTTATCGCGATTAATTAGCAAGGATCAGGCAATGGATGAGGTAGCCGAGATCACGGAATCCCTAAAAAGGGAGCCATCCATCAAAGAGAAATCGTCTATTACGCTATTCAAGGAGTTTTGGCCAGAGTCAACCTCCTATTCGGACCGCTTGAAACGATTGAGCTATCGGGACTTCATGATTGATGTGAATATGGTATTGAAGTATCACGAGAGTTGGAAAACAATGGATGATTACCTCGCCAGTATGAAAACAAAATTCAGAACGCGCGCAAAGAGCGTATATTCGAAATCCAAAGCACTCGAGATTAACGATTTTTCGGCGGATGATATTGAGCAAAATTCTGAAAGAATTGAGCACCTTTTCTCGAATGTTTTAGAGAAATCTGACTTCAGTTTTGGTCGATTAAATGCTCAGGCATTTGCGAATTTTAAACGTAATTTGGGAGATGAATTTTCCTTTCGGGGAGCTTGGTTTGAAGATCAATTAGTTGGTTTTAGCACGGCCCTTTTCAATAGTGATGTTATTGAAGCGAACTTTGTCGGGTTAGATTATGATGTGAACAAAGAAAAGTCTGTTTATCAGCGTTTTCTGTACGATTATGTAGAGCAGGGCTTGAATAAGAATTGTCGTGAATTACAACTAGGACGAACGGCTGAATTGGTGAAAAGTCAGATCGGTGCCTTGCCAACAAATATGAAATTATACGCGAAGCACAGAAAGAGTGTTTCCAACTTATTATTGAAACCGATTATCCAATCAATTTCACCGAGCGAATTCGAATTACGCGTACCGTTCAAAGCAAACTTCAAGAATTAATGGATTCATTAACACAAATTGTACTTGGTGCAGCCGTTGGGGAAGCGGTGTTAGGTAAAAAGATTGGATCACGAGCAATGCTCTGGGGGGCAATTGCTGGAACTGTTCCAGACTTAGATGTTTTGCTCCGACTCGTTACTGACGATATAACCGCTACGGAGATGCATCGCGGTTTTTCTCATTCCATCGTTTTTAGTATCCTGTTTGCGCCCGTCTTAGCATGGGTCGCACATGCGATCCACAAGAATAAAAGACCTGACGCTACACGAAGGGATTGGATATTGCTCTTTTTCCTAGCGCTGGTTACGCATCCCATGTTGGATATGCATACAACTTGGGGAACGCAATTTTTCTGGCCCTTTGAAGTGAGGATTACTTACAACAATATTTTCGTTGTCGATCCTTTATACACCATTCCATTCCTTATTTGTTTGCTGATCGCGATGTTCCACAAGCGAACGAATCCGCGTCGTAGAATATTTAATAATGCTGGATTAATCATCAGTACGAGCTATATGGCGTTAACCTTTGTGTTTAAAGGAATTGGTTATCATGCAGTAGATGAGAGTTTAGCCAAACAAGGAATCGATTTTGTGGAGATAGAAACCTTACCAACTCCGCTGAATACTGTGCTCTGGAATGCGCATATAGAAACGAAGAATGGTTACAGATTTGGACACTATTCTCTGTTAGATGATGATGAACCCGTCGCTTTTTCACAAGAATATCCCAAGAACCATCACCTAATTGATTCAATACGGGATGATGAAGCAGTACAGCAGATTCTCAGAATTGCGAATGGGTGGTATTCCATCGAGAAAGACGGGGAGGATTTGATTTTCAATGACCTTCGTTTTGGTCAGTTTGGAATGAAT
>JBGCDF010000490.1:0-8320 GCA_045105095.1 Crocinitomicaceae bacterium
TGGTGATTCGTTCAATGGCCTCCTCCATCTCATCAACTTTCACCACTTCATCGACCAAAAGTCGTCCTTCTTCACTATTCGAAAGGACTTTGTGATTGTAATTGATCATTTTTCTGGCGAGACCTTGTCCTATGAAGCGCTGCAACCTGAAGTTTGCGAAACCTGGAATAAAGCCTTCTGTCCTCGCGGGAATCGTGAAATACGATTGGTGATCGGCTACTACGATATCTGCAACTAAAACAAGCTGTGCACCGCCTCCAATCGCATGCGTATCCACCGCCGCAATCCAAGGTTTTTCAATTCCGTGATCAATGCGCTGCTCCCAATCGAACGATTCATCTAGAATTCCTCTGAAGAGCTTAGACATCAAAGCCAGCTCACGCGTAGCATAATACAAATAGGAAAGTTTCCCCTGATAAAGTTTGGTCAAATTAATCCCTGAACAAAACACATGCTTGTCGAAGTATTTTCTATGCGTCATACGATCTCCACGCATGACTCCAATTTGAATTTCATCATCCAACAATACTAGGTCAGTAGCCAGTTCCATGTCATTATTCAACTGGTCATCTTCTGCGTTTAGGTACTTAGCATTTGAAATCGTCAAATATCCAACTCCTTCTTTCTTTTCCAATTTCACCGTCTCGAGCTCTATGAAACCCGACTGCTTAAAATCGCTTAATCGTTCCAAGGATTCTTTCTTCGGAAAGCGCATGGAGGCCATTAGGTGCTTTCCCACTTTTGGTAAAGCGACTAATTCTCCAATGATCAATCCTTGACTGATCTCGTAGCCCTCTTTTTCAGGGAGCGCTAGTTGGTTATCAGCTTCAATTTCTGATCTCGTCGGAGCTAAACCTTTGTAGGCATCAGCTATTTCGTAAATCAACTCTTCAATTCGAATATGACTACCGAAATTGGAAGTCAACCCTGCGTATATTTCTTCTCCATGTTTGGCGATGAAATTTCCTCTCGCAACGGCAAGAACGTGTTGAAATTGAAAAGTAGAAACCTCATTTATTTGTTCATTCGAAATCCCATTTCCTTTATGATACCACTCGCTAAAAGCACGGAAGTCCTCGTGCAAATCCTTACCTCCAAAACGCGGAAGCGCTTCTTTCCATTGAGTTAAGTGTTGTATCATCTTTTCGACCACGTATTAAATTTCATCAATCATTTTCCTCTTCAGCAAGCGTTTTCACAACTCACCTTCCCCCACCAGTTCCAGTTCTTCCTCCTTCTTCTTCTAATCCGGTTTTCCTATTTCTTGACTTCTCAATTTCGCTTCGACCAAAGAAGTAAGTCAGATTGAACCGAACCATACGAGACTCCCATCCTCCAGTGCCATAAATTGACAATTCTCCATATTGGACATCGGCACGCCAGGGAGATGTAAAAAACACATCTGACACTCCCAAACGGGCAGAAAGACGATCTTTAAATAAGCGTTTTTCGACAGCGACATCTAGCGACCCCATACTTTTGGACAGATAGGTTCCTCCCCAGACGGATGGAGAACTAAACCAACCGGAAACTTCCAATTTGAATCCTTTTTTGAGTAAGAAGGTATTCTGTATAAATCCGCTGACGGTAAATCGTTGAATTGGGACAAAACGTTCATCATTGCTCGTATATATCGAATAATATGAGTTGATTCCAACAAAAAGGCTCCACCACTTCTTAAAGTTAAACGGAAGCGACGTTGATAAACTGATTATCTGTTCGTCGGCAACATTTCGCGTCATCATGAAGGTCCCGTTCGTTCCCAGTGTATCAGAAATTTCAGCAAAATAATTCTCCACAAAGCTATAGCTAAGAGATGTATTAAATCGATATTTAAAGGTATGCGAAAGTCTTACGTTGTTACCGTATTGTGGCAGCAAAAAGGGATTACCTCTTCGAGATGATAGGTCGTTAATCTGCCACGTAAAGGGGTTTAAGGTTTGATAATTGGGTCTGTCGATTCTTCTACTAAAATTTACTGACCAGATGTGATCGCGGTTGTGATTATAGGTAAGTCCGCCACTTGGAAACAAGTTCAAGTAGCTACGCTCAACGTAATCATCATTCGAAGTTTGAATACTTGTCAGCTCTCCAATAGAGTTCGTTTGTTCAGCTCTCAATCCCAGTTGAAAACTCCATTTGTTACTGATGTCTTTCAAGTAATTCACATATCCTGCGGCAATTCTCTCTGAGTAATCAAACTGATTACTTCTATTTTCATTCAATACATCTTCACCATTCACGATGTCATAGAAATCTAAAGTGTTGGTCGTTAATACAGAAGAAAACTTTGCTCCGAGCTCGACGCGCCCTTTAAATAAGTACTGTCCGTAATCAAATTTCGCTGTGAGAATGTCTATTTCCGTAGGCGTAATCATTCGATCATTATTCTCGAACAGGAGATTACCTGTGCTCCCTTGTCTGTAGGCATTTGGTAGGTAATCCTCTCTTTCCCGGTTGAAAACTCCGTAATCAAAATCTACAGAAAACTCATGTCCGAGTGTATCTTCAAATCGATAATTCAGATTCCCCATCAACTGATAGTTCTCTCCTTCTCCTCTATTGTTTGCTTCCAAAATTTGCGATGGTGACGTAAACCCATCAGGTCCGATTCGAGTGGTACTCTCGCTGACTAAGCTCTCAGAAAAAAGACTCCCAGAAACCAATACTCCGAGTACATGATTCTTCTTGACAAACCAATCCACTCCGACCTTTCCATTATGCCCGGTTCGATCGTCGTTGCTTTCCATTCGCTCCTCATAGAGTGTGTCAAGTTGACGACGGTCCATATACATGAATCGATAATTCTTTCCAAATCCATTACTGTACATACCATAAACATTCGTCTTTTTGCTTCGGTAATTGAGCGAAAAAGAAGAGTTGAGGTGATGATTCACTCCGTAGGCATAGCCTAGTGCTGCTGTTCCATTTACTCCTAGTCTTTTGTCCCGCTTCATCACGATGTTTACAATCCCCCCGTTCCCCGCAGCATCATATTTCGATGAAGGTTGAGAAATGATTTCAATCTTATCGACATCACTAGCCTGCATAGATCTGAGGTAATTCGCCAAATCATCCCCTGACAAAAAGCTCGGCTTTCCATCAAAAAACACCTGTCCTCCTGACTTTCCTTCAATGAGAATATTATTGTTATTATCAACAATAATTCCTGGGGCTTTTCTGAGCAGTTCAAGTAAATTAGTTCCCGTAGCATTGATCGTCCCATCAACATTGAAAATCGTTTTATCCGGTCTCACTTCAATAATGGGACGAAGCGCAACGACATCCACGCCTTCCAGTTCGATATCCGCTAAAATTTCAATGTCTCCAAATTCGACATTTTCATCAATCACTTCAAAAGACGGCGAGCTGTATTTTTCATATCCTATCATAGACGCAGTCAGAAAATACTTACCTGGTAATACCCCCTCAATGTTGAAATAACCCAAGGAATCAGAAAATCCCGACTTTGCAATGGTCGAATCTGCTTCACTTTTCACCAATACCGCAGCATATGGAACAGTTTCCGCCTGAGAAATTAGCTTTCCCTTCACTAAATAGCTTGACTGTTGAGAATAAACTGCGCCTACAAAAAACACACTGAATAGCATCAAAAAAGTATACGATTTTACAGCGAAAAGATTAGGCATAATGGTGTTGTGATACATAGTGATTTTACGTATTAGTAAAGATAGAGAAAATATTGGATATTCTTCTTCAAGAATGACAGATAATTAAACGCATTCTTCGAGCTTAAATTCTTCTTTCTTATAGTTTTTTTCTTACTGTCTAACTCCCAAAACTTGACCCGCTAAAAAATCACCTTACTGTATAACAGGTATTTAAGTTCAAATTACTATTTTAGAGCAAATACACCACCACTTACATGGCACTGTCAAGACTACAATCCTTATTCCCTCCCACGTTCGAATTTCGCGAGAACAGAAGACGAAAAGTAAACTACAGACTTTCTTTATTAATCAAGACTCGTGCTCTCCGAAAGAGATGGAAAAAATATGATGAGGAAATTTCCGATTATCCAAATACCTTTCAAGGGCGGGGAATAGTTATTTGCGGAGGCGGTCCGGTGTACTTCACATGCGCTTGGATCAACATTAATATGCTCAGAAATATTGGATGTAAACTACCCATTGAATTATGGCATCTGGAACATGAATTGACGGAGGAACTTATTGAAATGTTGGAAAAGCTTGATGTTTCCTGTAAAAACATCAATGAATATGGTGGAGGTCACCTTGAAAACTATGCATTAAAACCATTTTCGATTATCAACAGCAGCTTCTTGGAGGTCTTGTTTCTAGATGCTGATAATAACTGTCTGAAAGACCCATCCTTTTTATTTGATAGTGCAGAATATCAAGAAAACGGAGCCGTTTTCTGGCCAGACTTTTGGATCACAGAAAAAACAAATCCGATTTGGAAGGTCCTGGACATTCAAAAGCGCGAGTTACAAGAACAAGAAAGTGGACAGATTCTTATCAACAAAGAAAAATGCTGGAAGGAATTAAATCTGTGCCTTCATTTTAATATGGAACGTAAATATTACTACCGCATGTTACTGGGAGATAAAGACACTTTTCAACTCGCGTGGCTTGCACTTGGTTCTGATTATCACATGATCACGACTCCCGTCGGGTTTTGCGGGCATAATGATGAAAAGAACGGTCTTTTTCACAGCACGTCAATGGTACAGCACGATTATGACGGTAATAATCTGTTCATTCATAGAAATATTATTAAGTGGTTTTACACTCCTCCGGATCAACTAGTATGGAGTTCAATTACGACATTTAAACCGAACGCGCAAGATCGAAGAATCATTGAGCACAGAGAAGATGGAAAAATGTACATAAACATTGCTGGAGACATCAAAAAAACTCCTGTTTCGCCCGCTATTGTTCGTTACGAAAAAGAATGTCTCGACCTTCTCAAGAGATTAAGAAGCACTAAAGCTTTTCTTCAGTTCATTTATTTGAATCAAAATACGTAACTTGAATTCAATCTTTGCCACCATGTCTAAAGTATATCGAATCGGTTTATATGGGGGACTAGGCGATGTCTTAATGCACACTCCCATCATAGAAGCTTTGAAGAAAGCCAATCCTACCTGCAAAATAATTCTCTACGGAGATAAGAAGAGTAAAGCAATATTCCTGCATAATCCCTTTGTGGATAAATTCGTTGTTTACACCTTTTTTGCCCAGATTCTTCATCGCATCAGGAGATTTGCACGTGTTCCAAATCATATTTCAATGCCCTATGGTATGCATCAGCCAAGTTTGCGGTTCAGAGGTCAGCATGCCATCGACATAATGGCTAGCATGATCCATTTGACGCTAGAGGACAAACAAATTAAGGTTCATATCACTCCTGACGAAGACGAAAAGGCCAAAGCTTTATTGGACAATTATCAGAATCCTGTATTGGTGCAAATCACTTCTATCTCATCTAGCAATCAAAACTGGCCAATAGAGAAATGGAATACACTCGTAAAAGAAAACCCCGATTATACTTTTCTTCAGGTCGGAACCGAGGGAGAAGAGCGCATTGAAGGAGCCGTTAATTTACTCGGAAAAACAGATGTTCGTGAAACATTGGCGCTGCTAAAAAACGTGAAAGGCTTCGTGGCAGTAGATTCATTCCTAAATAATGCATCAAATGCTTTTCTCACGAGAGGGTGCGTCCTGTTTGGGCCTTCTCCTCCTGATATTTGGGGATATCCGAATAACATCAATCTTTTCAAAAATCCTACATGTGGACCATGTATCGATACTATACGAAGGGATCCCTGTCCTTATGGAAGAACGTGCATGAATGATATTTCGATTGAAGAAGTAAAGGAAGCGTTGAGTTCTATCATGGACACTCGTGCCGATCCTAAGAAAGTCCTTCTTTAATAAATCTTCCCTGGATTCATGATTCCATTCGGATCGAATGCTTGTTTGATGCCTCGTAAAAGATGCAGGTAAGCTTCGCCAAACTGATCTTTCATGAACGATTTCTGTAAATTACCGATTCCGTGTTCTCCTGAAATAGTCCCGCCAAGCTCGATTCCTTTTCGATAGATCTCAGCTAGGGCTTTACTTTCCATTTCTTCGTTTCCTTCGAGTGACATCATTGTATGTAAGTTTCCATTTCCAGCATGTCCAAAACAGAAAATCGGCACTTTATATTCGGAAGAGACCTCATTCACAAACTGAAGATAGTCCTGAAGTTTTGATACAGGAACTGCGCAGTCAATGTCGCGATATGTTCTTCCTCCGTGCTTCAATGCCTCGCCAATATTCAAACGGGTTTTCCACACATTCATTTTTTCATCATGTGATTTAGCAACTCGTACTTCATTATCGCTGTGCTTCGTGACAATTTCAAAACATTTCTCCAATTGTCGATCCACATTCTCTTCATTATTCCCGTTGAATGTTAATAGCAATTCGGGTTTCGAGCTTATCGGAAAATCGGAAGATTTTGACGCAAGAAATTCGGATGTCATTGAAACAGAGTTACCATCAACTAACTCCATTTCCACAGCTTGTAAAGCCGAAATTGCGATTTCGTTCACTGCTTGACACAAGCCCTCGTCAGACTCAAAATTCACCTGCAGCGTCACTGTAAAAAGTGGTTTCGGAATAAGCTTAAAGACAATTTTCGTGATCACACCAAGTGTTCCCTCACTTCCCACCATTAACTTCGTAACATTGGGTCCCGTAGAGCTTTTAGAAGTATTCGCTCCCGTCCAGATAATCTCGCCATTGGCCAATACAACTTGTAAATTCAACACATAGTCTATAATCGATCCGTACTTCAACGAGCTCATGCTTCCAGCGTTCGTCGCTACATTCCCACCAACTAAAGACATCGAGCTACTTCCAGGTTGAACAGGAAAAAACAAGCCTTTTTCTTCTACCGCTTCACAAAAGATTTGAGTAATAGCACCGCTTTCCACGATGGCAGTTTTGTTTACCTGATCAATTTCTATAATCGCATCCATCTTCTCCATGGAAAGCACCAATCCACCATTAACAGGGTTTGCCCCACCAGTCAATCCTGACCCGCCGCCATGAGGCGTAACGGGAATGTTATACTCATTACACAATCGAAGAATTCCTGATACTTCTACTTCATTTATTGGTTTGGCTAAATAACTGAAAGCGTATTGTTCATCATTCGAGATGTCTTTCCCATATGTCTCTAGGTGAGATTCATCAATTTGCATAGTACATCGGGAACAAACTTCTTCCAGTTTGCTATAAAATGATGCATTTATTGCCTGCTTGTCGATCATTCAGACTTGTCGTTTGCGCGAATATCTAGGCTAAGTTCTTCTCTCCCCCTTCTCAATAGAAAACCAGCATACACAGCTAATCCACTCAATAAACCGCCAATTAGTCCAATAAAGATGTATACCATAAATGAAGGAAAATCAACAATACCTGATACCGTTTCCAATACTTCGCCCTCATAAAGGTTCTCAAAATAGACCGTCGTGCCAATCCATGTTAAGAAGCCCGCTAGAAAAGCCGTCAAAAACGCTTGAACTCTCCATTTTTGAAGTGGCAAAAGTATCCCCAACACGAATAAGGGAATCAAATAGCTCCACCACGGAAAATCGGTAAACGAAGGAACGAAAACTACGATTGCCGCCACGATAAGAAAAGTAATACCTGTTCTCATAAAACGTCTATTTTAAAATCCATTTGTAATTCGGTTTTGCCTCTTTCTGATTCTGATAGAAATCGAGCTGGTAATACTTTCCATCTATCCAATCCTGTACAAACTCCTGATAATCTAGAGAAGCAGGATTTCCCGTTTGGCCTCCTGCATAAATACCGTAGCCTTTTGGTCGATCAGACATGTCAACGATCATTCTCAGCGAAGGCCCAGAATCTTGCGTAAATGCGTTGAGTGCACGTGGATGTCCACCCTGAAGAAGATTTAATCGACCTAACTGGTCAATATTAGACAAATGGATGAGTTTAGCTGAGTTCACCTCGCCCCATGTAATCTTTTCGTCCACGGTTTTCTCTACTTGCTCCAAGGCAAGGTTGATGATATCATCAGCTGTTTCAATTTTTTCAGTTGATTCGAGATCAAATAAGTCATTCGTTGGATCTTTAGCGATCATCTTCAATAAAATTAGGTCTCCGGGTATTTCAGCACCACTCTTAAGGCGAAAGAACTCATCCCACGTTAATGTAACAATGGACCTCCACCATTCTTCAAAAATCACTGCTGCGCGAGAATCTGCATTAAACGCACAATCCCAGTTTTCTAATTCTTGTCTCATTGGAGAAGTACT
>JBGCDF010000491.1:0-4853 GCA_045105095.1 Crocinitomicaceae bacterium
CACGAAAAGAAATTGATAAATCTTTCCTTTAAGTGCATCAAACAACAAAAAAAACAACTCTTTGTTCAAACCCTTCAGGATCAAGATTTTAATAATCTCACGAACCGCCTTGATGGCTTCAATGACCGCTCTTACACCAAAAATGTAGGACTCGTCCACTTTTTTAGGTCTGCGTTCATAGTTGCGACTACCACGATCAGAATCGCGGTAATTATCTCTGCTGTATTTTTCGTCTCTTTCTCCCATCTCTAAAAAGTATACTTCGTATTCACTATCATTCCTTCACTCACTGACTTTGCCACTGGGCAGGCTTCAGCTGCGGCAACAACACCAGCTTGTACATCCTCTGACCAATCATTCATGGAAAAATCTAATTCTATTTCTAGTTGCTCAATCCTGCGTGGACCAGATACCATTGATTTCGTCACCTCTCCAGTTCCGCCAATCATTTCGACATTGTTCTTATTGCAATAGATTCCGACAATGGTCATCATGCATGAAATATAGGCCGTTGCTACTAAATCCGTAGGCGAAAACGCCTCGCCTTTACCGTGATTATCAACGGGTGCGTCTGTTAAAATTTCTGTTCCAGATTTGATATGTGTGCATTTCGTTCGAAGCCCACCTAAATATTCAATTCTCGCAGTTGCCATATTTTCGCTTTTCAGTACCTTTGTATTCGGATTTGGCTGTAAAATTAGCTTTTTTATTCAGCGCAAAGGCCAACAATCACAATAAGTCATTGTACGATGGGTGAATTAATAGAGGAAGATACAAGGGTAAGAATCAAAAAACCGAAATGGTTAAGGGTTAAATTACCGACTGGAGAAAATTACAAGCGTGTAAGATCTTTAGTAGATGAACACAAATTGCATACGATTTGTGAAAGTGGAAATTGTCCAAATATGGGCGAGTGTTGGGGAGAAGGAACAGCTACCTTTATGATTCTCGGGAATATCTGTACGCGATCGTGCGGATTCTGTGCTGTAAAAACAGGACGCCCCGATGAGGTAGATGAGTTCGAGCCGGGACGTGTGGCACACAGTGTAAAAACGATGGGTGTAAAACATGCCGTTATTACTTCTGTTGATCGTGATGATTTAAAAGATGGTGGTTCGCTTATTTGGGCGCAAACTGTACGAGCTATTCGTCAGCAATCTCCAACAACAACATTGGAAACACTCATTCCTGATTTTGCTGGGAACTGGGAAAACCTTCAAAACATCATCGAAGTCGCACCTGAGATCGTGAGTCATAACCTAGAAACCGTTCGAAGATTAACCAAAGAAGTGCGCATCCAAGCTAAATACGACAGAAGTCTCGAAGTATTGTTCCGTTTGAAAAAGGGTGGAATGAACACCAAATCTGGAGTTATGCTAGGATTGGGAGAAACGCGTGACGAGGTTATTGAAACAATGGAGGACCTCCGAAGTGTGAATGTTGACGTATTAACACTTGGTCAATACCTTCAACCAACGACGAAGCATTTGCCAATCGCTGAATTTGTTACTCCTGAACAATTCGCAGAATACAAGGAGCTCGGTTTAGAGATGGGCTTCCGATATGTAGAGAGCGGACCGCTTGTTCGATCATCCTACCGTGCTGAAAAACACTTGTTTTAGTGTAAATTCATTCTTTTCGTTTCGCACATAAAGGGAAGCATCACACTTTCTTCTTGACATTAGTATGCTCGATCGAGACCTCGATCGAAATAGACCTGTATACTTCTTGGTGTTCTTTAACAAATAGCCTTGGAGTCCACCTCCAAAATGTTGTACTTTCACATTAGAAAATTTTATCACATCCGTTAAAAACATAAGAATTACTTATGATTTAGTTTATAGGTTACTTATAGATGCGGTAGGTAGTTTTCTGTCATGATGAACATTAAACTGCTTGAAAAACAAACAATATGAAACGCAACAATTTAATACTTGGTACAGTGGGCGTCGTAGCTACCGCCGCGCTTATTTCCGTTTCTCCTTGGAAGACTACAGATTCAGAAGGTACTTACACAATGGAGACGTTTTCCGCACTTACAAAGAAGTCGGGGAATGAAGCGCAAGAATGGCTAGATAGAAGATATCGAGATCCCGAAACGGGCATGCGCATATCAGACAAAAAACTGCGCCATATCGACGCCACGATGAAACAGATGCCCAAAAGTCGTTCTGCAACATTTATAGAACAAGGGCCTGATAACATCGGAGGAAGAACAAGGGCGATTCAAGTTGATGTCACAAACAATGACATAATATGGGCTGGCGGTGTCTCTGGTGGTTTATTCAAATCGATGAATGGTGCGAATACTTGGGAACAAGTTGTTTCGTATGACGTACTTTGCTCTCCTTTTATATCGTCCATGTGTCAGTTCACTGACGGAACCTTGTTCGTTGCTACTGGTTCGAATGACGAAAATTGGTTAGGTGACGGAGTTTGGTATACGCAAGATCAAGGAGCTTCTTGGCAAGTTGTTCCCGGAACTGATGGCTTTATTCGTGTAACAGAAGTTGTTGCCCCAGAAAACGGAACGACTCTCTGGTTAACAAGTCCAGATGGATTAAAAAAATGGAACATGGGAGATGCATCCCTCACAGATGTCGACTTGGGGACGGGAAACAGTCCATGTAGAGCTTTAGCTTGTTCTCCGAACGGGAAGATTTTTGTTGTAGCAATGGGATCAAACGTAACGTATGTATCCACAGATTTTGGCGCTACTTTCGTCGACCGATCTGGTTTGAGTGCTAATGGAGGCGTACCATTCGGTGCTCCACGAATCGAATATACGATCACCCAATCTCCTGATGCAAGTGGGAATTATTCTCTTTACGCTGTGCGTACAGGTAGTAATCTATTAGGTATGAACGTTTCGCGTGACAGCGGTACAACCTGGGAAGAATTCGTAGGAACATCAGGATCACCAAGTAATTTGGACATTTACCGTAATCAAGGAACGTACAACTCTGCCGTGACCATAACTCCTCAAAATTCGAATAAAATCATCATCGGTGGTATTGATCTTTGGAAATGGGAACAAACATCCAGTTCTGGCGCGCCCGTTACTGGAGGCTTCGAGAAATTATCCGAATGGTTCTTAGCTCCAACTTCCGATAAATATGTACATGCAGATAATCACGAATTTAAATGGGATGGTAATCGCCTTTACATTGGAAACGATGGTGGTATCGGCGTATCAGATGATCCAGAAGATTCATTCTACCCTGCAAACAGAGGATACAATATCACACAGTTTTACAGTGTTGCTTACGACAGAAGCGGATCCGTACTTGGGGGTACTCAAGACAATGGATGTTTGTACAACGATCACTCATTATCAACATGGTTAGAGTTTGTTCAGGTGTCTGGCGGTGATGGTTTCCAAACAGAAATCTCTTTCTACAATCCGAACATCATGTTTACATCCAATCAATATGGTAATGGATTGCGCTCGACTGATGGTGGATTAACAGTTCAACAGTTCGTTCCAGATACAATACCGATAGCGTATGATGCATTCGGAACAGACGAATCACCGCAGCACCCTTTTCACACGCACATTTTCTTAGCTGAGCACTACGACCTCAACTCTCGAGATTCTGTTACGTATTTCCCAGACGCAAACTACGCCGTAGGAGAAACGCTTTTAATACCAAGTGCGGCCACTGGTGATAGTATTGAGTACACGTTGACTGAAGCGCTGTATTTCGATGATACCGTGAACTACGACCCTGCTTTGTCTGTTAATGAGACCGGTATCGTCGACTCTATTACAGGTCAAAATATTTTCATAGATCTATATACATGGGCTCACGTAGGAACTTCTGGTTCTGGATTAGTCCCTCCTATTGTTGGAGACTCCTTGGTGGTAACTTACGACAATGGTATTGTTGACACACTTGTTACTGAAGCTGTATTCTCTTACATTCATTATTACGCGACAAACTCAGCAGGAGGAATTGTACATGACATGGGAATTGATTCAGTTGTATACAACTTAGCATGGAACAGTGCACGAATTCAAGATCCTTACCAATCATGGTACTTCGCATACACCGATGTAAATGGAGGTGAATTATGGGGTACACGTAATGCACTACGCCTTTCAACTCAAGATCAACAATGGGGTATAATTGCTCAAGGTGTTGGTAGCATTGGTACTGGTTCGAATCAACATGGAAAATTAGACATTGAATTCTCCAAGGATCTCAATCACATCTACATTTCGCGAGGTGCGACGACCATCTTGCGCTTAGACGGTCTGGGAGATCAATATATTTCCGATCCGAATTTCGAGCAGAACGCGTTTTACAAGGACGGTGTCGCTCCACTCGCAACAACAACCACAACGTTTAATGCTGGTGGTGTATCTGAAGGGATTGGTTTAAACCCATCAGATCCAGACGATTTAATCATCTTCACAGGTGTTGGAACAAATAACATCAGACGATCATTAAATGCAACAAGTGCCGCTCCGACAACATCTGCAGTAGGATCTATTGCTGGTGCAGGAAGTCCTATTACGTATGACGGTATTATTGACCGTGAAGATGATCAAGTTCTCGTTGTTGGAACATCTCATGGTGTATTTGTGTCAGAAGATGGAGGATCAACATGGGAAGACGGTTCAATTGGTTTCTGTGGAACACCTGTTTTCGAAGTGAGACAATCGTGGAGAACATGGGATGAAGGAAACTTCCGTCCAGGTGAAATTTACTTAGGAACGTATGGACGTGGAATTTGGAGTAGCTCTTCTTACTTATCAACAGGTGATATTTCTGGTGGAAGTGGATCAGGAACTCCAATCGATGAATTCGATACAAACTTGCTTCCTTATCCGAATCCAACGACGGCAG
>JBGCDF010000492.1:0-2692 GCA_045105095.1 Crocinitomicaceae bacterium
CCACACCACGAATGTGAAATCGCACAAGGAACAGCTTCAAATGGTAAGTCACCTGTTCGTTACTGGATGCACGGAAACATGCTCACACTGAATGGGAAGAAAATGTCAAAATCGACAGGGAATAGCATACTTCCGCATGAATTATTTTCAGGAGAGAACGACTTGCTTGAGAAAGGATACGATCCAATGACCGTGCGCTTCTTCATGATGCAAGCACACTATCGTTCAACCCTCGATTTCACGTCTGATGCGTTATCAGCTGCGGAGAAAGGATATGCGCGTTTGGTTGAGGCAATGGAAGTATTAGAGAACCTGAAAAGTTCGAATGAGTCGTCAATGGACGTGCCTGAGTTGATCGCTAAGTTCTATCAAGCAATGGACGATGATTTCAATACGCCAATTTTGGTGGCGCACCTTTTCGATGCAGTGAAATACGTCAACTCCATAAACGATGGAAAAGCGACTATCTCATCAGATGATCTAGCCGCTCTTCAATCAGAAATGAAGTCCTTTGTTGAGAATGTACTCGGTTTGAAACCTTCTTCCTCTCAAGGAGAAACACGCTTGAAACCTGTAATGGATTTGGTGCTTGATCTTCGATCAGAAGCGCGCTCAAACAAGGATTGGGGAACTTCAGACAAAATCCGCGATGGATTAGCTGCGGCGGGAATTGTCGTGAAAGATGGTAAAGAAGGTTCTACCTGGAACTAAGATCACCCTCCTTCCTTTTCCCCAAAGAGTAACGTAATCCTCCAGATAGGTAAAACTGCTGGTAAATGAATGCACTCTCGCTGTTATCAAGCGATGTTTGCAGGTTCGTACTTAAACCAATCTCTCCATTGATCAAAAGCCGTTTTGTGATGGGGACATCCACACCAAATGAGAGTGCGAGTTCCGTCCTGAGCGATTGAGTTCGAAAAAATGTCTCAGACGAACTTAATGGATACGAATAAATTTGATGATCGACAATGGAATCAATGAGGTAACTTTCTGATGAGATATGACCTCTTTTCTCAACATATCCTATCCCGAGAGTTAAGCCACCATAAAAGAAATCCGTTGCGAGAAAGTCCAACTCTCTCTGTACACCAAATTTGATTGAATGGCTGGACTTTCGAACAAATTGACCAGAAAAATTGAACACACTGTCAGGAAATACGGGAGGAATAGTCGTCCTGTTACGCACTGTTTCCGAACCCGTACTGAATGCTAGTATCAAAGAGAGCGGAGATTTCAAGTGATACCGAGCATCCAACTGAATTCTGTCCAATTGGTACGATGACACCTTCACACCTACATCGTATCGATATTGTGCCGTTGAGCTCAACGGGATACAAGTGAAAAGTAGGGCGTAGAATACTATTGGCCTCGTGTTTACACCTGTGTTTTTGCGTCTAATGTATCTGAAAAGCATAGTGCTATGATCGTTTACCAAATGAATACCTTAAACCTCCTGAAACAGAACCGATCAAATCGATATAGTTAATGGAGTAACTCAATGAATGTCTATACCCAGCAGTAAGTCCAATTTCAGCATTAATCGAGAAACGCTTTGAAATCGGGACGTCCATACCAAAAGAAAGACTTAGCTGTGCGCTCACTGCTCGATTCGTAGATTCCGTGAAATCTGAATTTTGATATTCCCAAGCCGATAAGTAGGGGTCTTGAAGGTTTCCGAGTGAATCGGTTTCTACTGAGTAAGTTGCATTACTCAGAAGACTGTTCTGTCGGTCAAATCCGAAGCCGACCGTTGCACCTGCATAGAATACATCAGTTGCCAAAAATCCTAGCTTTCGTTGCACTCCAAACTTAAACAGATTGTTGGTGGTATTATAGGAACTGTTTTGAATCTGAATTAAACTGTCGTTGAATACCGGAGTCTGTGAGTAATTTCCACTATAACTTGATCCATTTACCACTGAAAACAGAAGTGAATACGGCGAATCTAAGTGGAACCGCGCGTCTAATTGAAAACGTTCCATGTCGTATGAAGACATTCTAAGTCCGATGTCATATTTGTATTGTGCAAACGAACTGGACGATACAAAGATGCAAACGAAAAGAGAAACGATGCTGATTTTACTTTTCATGAGATTTAATTTTTGAGGGTTTGGTTCTTCAACGGGGCTTATTTCGACATCGTATGTGAAACCCAAAAAATTTATTATTGTCCAATCAACATTCTTTTATTCGAAACGAATTTCCCAATGAAAATTGATCAGGGTAGATTGACCAACGATTTAATTTCAAGCCCGAAAAAAAATCTGTATTATTATCCATCTTTCAGAAAAGAAAACCAAATACGGGGCTTCCCTCACTTAGATATTCGAAATGATTACACCAGAAACTGACAAAAAACTCTTCTTGATCGATGCGTATGCGCTTATTTTCCGCGCCTACTTTGCATTTATCAAAAATCCAAGAATCAACTCAAAAGGGCAAAATACATCTGCGGCTTTTGGCTTTACGAACTCGTTGATTGACATCTTAAAGAACGAAAAACCAAGTCACATCGCAGTGGTGTTTGATCCTCCGGGAGGCTCAACAATTCGAAAGGAAGAATTTCCAGAGTACAAAGCACACCGAGATGAAACGCCAGAGGGAATCATTACGATGATTGAACCGAGCAAGAAAATCATTCGTGCGTTTAATATTCCAATTGTTCAAAAAGCGGGTTACGAAGCAGATGATG
>JBGCDF010000493.1:0-11588 GCA_045105095.1 Crocinitomicaceae bacterium
TTCTCTAAATTCTTTATCCTCCGATTTCTTCATATCGAATTCAATTCTCAGTTGTTCATCTTCTGCGAGTATTTCTATGGCCTTATCTTCGAAGACATAACTCGAGAAGTATTCTTTTTGTTGAACGTAGGAATCAAAAAAATTCCACGCAAAATAACTGTCGGGCATTTCTGGTTCGAGTACTGAAACAATGAATCTTCGCGTTGGTTGATTGGTATGAATGATCACATCTCCTTGCTTCAGCATGGGATGAGATTCTCGCATTAACGGAACTCGCTCTACTTTCATCTCAGAATGTAAGAAATGTCCTTCGTACGGCCTGCTTCCACTTTTGAATGAGACCATTTTGTATTGATCAAATTCGGTATATGATTCTGCGTCCACGATAAAGGTTTCCATTTCTACGCCGTTTGCTTTTAATCGCTCAATTACCTCCGTACACTGTCTCCCCACCACATAATGTTGCGGAACGCTCAACGTGTCTTTTGCTTCATAGGTCTGATAAAAGGGGATGTATTTCTCGAAAGGTTTATCTCGATGGTATTTCAAACGCTTCAATCCTGTAACTTCACTCGTCGGATAACTGTGTTCAAACCCTTTGAACGGAATAGAATCTCTCTTTTCTGTTAGTTGATAGTTATATGGGAACTTCATGTTCATTACATCATATAGAGAAGCGTCTTTTCGTGCTTTTTCCAGTTCTTCTGAATGTTCGCTCATCCAAACTACCGTGCATTTTAGAAACGAAAGTGTGGCTTGCGTACGATCCTGAAATGCTTTCAACATGTGTGTTTCAATGGTAAAACTCATCGTATTGAAAAGTGCGCCATACCCCATGGCATAACGTGGTAGATCATTGAAAATGGCCATTCCTTTCTCTGGAACGTCCTCCTTCAGATTTACATAGGAAATCATATCTATATCCTTCTTTGCTAAACTTTTCGTTAAAAATGGAAGAAACTCATCATGTGTAATTCTCGCCATAGACGGCGCCATTCGCTCACGAACAGAAGCAATGTAGGTCAAGGTATACTGGTAGTCTGCTCCATTGGAAACATGGGTATCGATAAACACATCTGGATTCAAACCATGAAAGATCTTTGCGAAGGCGAACATGTTTTTCGAATCCATTTTAATGAAATCTCGGTTCAGGTCCAGGTTTTGAGCATTTCCACGAAATCCATACTCCTCAGGTCCTTCTTGATTAGCTCTGCTTGAAGAACTACGATTGATCATTCCGCCAACATTGTAGGATGGAATGATCCCTATCACCGGCATCTTCTCCGTATTCTTTCCTGCTTTGATCCAATCTTCAATCCAAATCAAACAAGCATTGATTCCATCAGGTTCACCTGGATGAATTCCATTATTGATCATCAAAGTAGTAGAGTTCTGAGCCTTCTCAAATGTTTTAGTCGAATCTTGAGCTCCATTAAGAACACACACATAAATCGGCAATCCATAGTCCGATTCTCCCATGTTGTACAGTTCAATTTCGTCGTGTGCAGCAGCCAATTCTCCATACTTCTCTATTAGTTGATGATAGGTAGGAGTTTCATTTCCATTCAGTTCAGGAAAAGGCTTTTTCTCAAACTGACCGACGGACGAAAAACTTAAACTCAAAAAAACTATTCCTATAAGGGTGTGTAATCTCATATTCTTGGTTTGTGAAAGCCCTAAATTAGCTAATTTTGCCCTATGAGAATTGATATTTTGACCATCTTGCCCGACTTGTTACAAGGGCCGTTTTCTGATTCAATCATGAAGCGCGCGCAGGAAAAGGGACATTTGGAATTACACGTACACAACATTAGGGACTACTCGACATCGAAACAAAAAAATGTCGACGACTACCAATATGGCGGTGGAGCAGGAATGGTGATGTTGGTTGAACCGATTTCAATACTCATTGAAAAACTGAAAGCCCAA
Organism: Crocinitomicaceae bacterium; assembly: GCA_045105095.1. GTDB lineage: Bacteria > Bacteroidota > Bacteroidia > Flavobacteriales_D > Crocinitomicaceae > UBA4466. The sequence continues at coordinate 1,930 of JBGCDF010000493.1, forward strand.
CGCGGCTATGATGAAATCATCTATATGACGCCTGATGGTGAGTTATTGGAACAATCCACATGCAACGAACTCAGTTTGAAAGGGAACATTATGATTCTTTGTGGACACTACAAAGGTGTGGATGAACGTCTACGTGAGCATTACATCACGAGGGAAATTTCGATTGGCTCTTATGTGCTATCAGGAGGAGAACTAGGTGCTGCAGTCGTTGTGGATAGTGTTGTGCGACTCATTCCTGGAGTCTTGAATGATGAAACTTCTGCCCTGACGGATAGTTTTCAAGACGATTTATTGGCACCACCGGTGTACTCACGTCCCGCGGAATTCAATGGAATGAAAGTCCCTGATGTGTTACTTTCGGGAGATTTTGGAAAGATTGAGAAGTGGCGATATGAGCAGTCACTGGAACGAACGAAGCAGCGACGTCCGGATTTGTTGGGGGATGATTGATTGTTGAATTGTTGGATTAGCTTCGCTGCTGCCTGCGGCGGTGTTGGATTGGTAATTACTTAAAAATTGCCGACGGTTGAGCGAAGTCGAAACCAGAGGTTTGAATAATTTGAAATGATTGATTTAACGAAACATTTTGAAGTACTGAGAAGTGGTGGAACGATCCTCTACCCTACGGATACGATTTGGGGAATTGGTTGCGATGCCACGAATGATGAAGCGTGCAAGCGAATCGCTGAATTGAAAGGTCGAGCAGACAACAAAAGTTTTGTTCTTCTCGCTGATGGATTTCCAATGATTCAAAAATACATTCCTGATTTCCCAGAGGTATGCTACGATTTAGCTGATTTCGCTACAAAACCACTAACAATTATCTATCCAGATGCGAAAGGTTTGGCGCCTTCAGTTGTAGCCGATGATGGTTCTGTTGGATTCCGAATTACAGCTGATCCCGTTTGTATTAAGTTGATTCGCGCTATGCGAAAGCCATTGGTTAGCACTTCCGCAAATTTATCAGGTGAGCCCTCTCCCACCGAGTTTGCAGACGTTCATGCTAAGATCAAAGAAGGTGTGGATATTATTGTCGAAGATCGTCTGACGGAGAAGCGTGTAAAAGCTTCCCAGATTATTAAGATTGGATTGGGCGGACAAGTTCAGATTATACGGAAGTAAGATGTTCGAAAACCAATTTGATTTAACTAAATTATTAAAATTTGAACCCTATGTTCTGGGATTAGCGTGCATAGCGTTATTTTTGAAGTTAGCACATGTTCCCTTCGGATCACCACTACTCGTTATCTCGTGTTCAACCTTGGCTCAGTTCTATATCTTCAAAATTTTCCAAAAAACGGAAGCACTGAAAGGAACCGAAAAAGTAGTTCAAATACTATCCTATATTTCAGGAGGCATCGGATTTCTTAGTCTGTTATTTTTAATGCTCAACTGGCCTGGGAAGTATGGAATGGCAGTAGTTTTCCTGTTTCTGTTGCTACTAACGGGATTAATCGTTGCCGCAAAACAAATTGAAATTACACAAGTGATCTCCAGATTAGAGGCTCTTACACTCTTCGGACTTTTTATTTTGATCCTTTCAGGAAATTTTGGATTGATTTGATTAAATCTCGAGATGCCTCTTAAGCAACTTGTTAAACTCCTTCGTCTTATTCATATTAGGCATATGGCCTCCTCCCTTGATAATATCAAATGTTGAGTCTCCTCCAATATGCTTAAAGAACAATTCACCACGATCGGTCGGAACCAACTGATCCAACTCTCCCCAAATCAAATGAACGGGCATTTTGAATTCGTACACGTGTTCAGCGTATTCGTCTCGAATTGCCATCATTCGATTAACAATTAAGCGCTTATCTTCGAAATTCTGCATATACAATTCCTCATGAAAACGCGGCATGGTAAACTCTGGAGGAACCACTCCTTTCTCGCCTACTGACGCAGCAAGCAATTTTTTCAATCCTTGGTGAGTATCAGGAACAAAAAACTCAGGTATACTCGGAACATCGAATAGATTTTTCACCCTTTCCTTGTCGCTCTCATACATGTACTTAATTGCTGCATCGACCAAAATGAGCTTCTCAACCTGTTCTGGATAGTTATTGGCAATCTCCCCTGAAATCAACCCTCCGTATGACGCTCCCATCAGGTGATATTTTGATACTTTCAGTTCATTCAATAAAAATTGAACCATCTCAATCTGATCTCCAACTCCATGAATGGATGAATGAGGCACTGTTTCTCCGAAATGCAGCAAATTGGGTACAATAATTCGAAAGTCATCTTTGAGCACATGCAATTGATCATACCACTGATACTTCGCTTTGGCTCCCAAACCATGCAGAATCAAAAAGACGGGCTTTCCCTCTTCCTCACTATCCCAATATTCAATATGATACTGATCGGAGTCATGAAACTTATGCTTCATGTTAGCTCTTCTGAATTTGCCATCAATGTATCGATTAGCAATGGCGTAGCAAATATCGGCAACGGTACCCATATGTCGGAATTAGTTAGATTCTCAAGCGATTTTACGAAAAAAATCAGAAAACCTTGCTATCAATTTATCATTTTACATTCGTTTTTGATGATTCCCTTATCTTTGCAACCGCAATGCGCACGAATTACAGTGAATATCTTACTCATCCCGTTTTCAAAGTTGCCTCACAAGTGGTAACGGAAAATGACCTGCAAGCTTATGTTATCGGGGGATTTGTCCGTGATTTAATTCTCGAAAGGCCTTCGAAAGATATTGATATTGTCGTTGTCGGAAACGGAATGGAGTTGGCCAAAGCATGTGCCGAAAAATTGCGTGTCAAAAAAGTATCTTATTTCAAGAACTTCGGAACTGCACAATTCAAGTACAAAGATTTGGAGGTTGAATTCGTTGGGGCGAGAAAAGAATCCTACAACCGTAATTCCAGAAAGCCCATCGTTGAAGACGGTAGCTTAGCAGATGATCAAAATCGTCGTGATTTCACCATCAACGCGCTTGCACTGAGTTTACACAAGGAATCTTTCGGTGACATCATTGATCCTTTTGGAGGCTTGGTTGATCTCGAAAATGAACTCATCAAAACTCCTCTTGAGCCTGATACAACATTTAGTGATGATCCGCTTAGAATGATGCGCGCTATACGCTTTGCTTCACAATTGGATTTCAAAATTGAGCACCAATGTCTCGAGTCAATCGCGCGAAATGCACATCGACTGGAAATCATTTCTCAGGAGCGAATCATGGATGAATTGAATAAAATTATCCTAAGCAAAGTACCTTCGAGAGGTTTCAAACTCCTGTTCTCAACCAAGTTATTGCATGAGTTCTTTCCTGAAATGGTGGCACTTTACGGAGTTGAAAAACGAAAAGGAAAAACACATAAGGACAACTTCTATCACACCTTAGAAGTGCTCGACAACATTTCAGAAAACACGGATAGTCTTTGGTTACGCTGGTCGGCGATCATGCATGACATAGCAAAACCTCCGACGAAACGCTTCCATCCGAAGGCGGGTTGGACCTTCCATGGACACGAAGAACTAGGTTCTCGGATGGTTCCGAAAATCTTCAAACGGATGAAACTTCCGCTAGATGCAAAGATGAAATATGTCCAAAAGTTGGTTCGATTGCACCTGCGTCCAATTGCCTTAGTCAAAGGAAATGTCACAGATTCAGCCATACGCCGCTTGCTTTCAGAAGCTGGTGATGACGTGGATGATTTAATGACGCTGTGCAATGCCGATATCACATCGAAGAATGAATTGAAAGTAAAGAAGTTTAAACGCAACTTCGAAACGGTTCTTCAAAAGCTCCGCGATGTTGAGGAGAAAGATCGAATTCGTAATTTTCAACCACCTGTTGATGGAGAAGAAATCATGAAAACCTTCGACATTCCTCCTTGTGCAGAAGTCGGTACGATCAAAAAACGGATCAAAGAAGCAATCCTGGAAGGAGAGATTGAAAACGACCATGATCAAGCATTCGAATACATGATGAAAATTGCAGGTGAGCTGGGACTTGCAACAAACTCCTAATTTCTTCGTAAGATTCGTTAGAATAGCGTAATTTTGCATAAAATTTCAGTCAATGGCAGGCCTAAAATTCAGAGTTCTTCTCGACTCACAAGATAAATCAGAAGTATTTCGCGATATTTTAATCGCAGATTCTGACAATCTTGAAAATTTTTACCGCGCTATTGTCGAAGCTTATCATTTCTCTCAGGATCAAATGGCCTCATTCTACGTGTCCAATGACGAATGGGTGAAAGGACCTGAAATCGCTCTCTTCGATATGTCGTTTGGAGAAAGTGATCAGGAAGTTCCTCGCGTTATGAGTACAACAACAGTTGGAGAATTGATCGAGACAAAAGATCAGAAACTCATTTTGGTGCATGACTTCATGCGCATGTGGATCTTCCTTATTGAATTGATTGACTACGAAGAAGCTACTCCTGAACGACCTTCAGTAAAACTTTCTGTTGGAAATGCACCATCGGAAGAATCTAAAGAAAGTGAAGGACTTCAATTTGAAACGGACTCAACAGAACTTGAAATGGGTGAAGATGATGAATTCGGCTTCAACGATTTCGAAGATGAATACGATTTCTAATGAGCGCTGATGGAAAAGATCCTTTGGGTCGCATAATCCTTGATTATAGCAAGGACAAAAAAGACCGTTTCATTACAGTAGAATCAGATATCTGTGATGATGATTTCATTGATGCTTCATATCTTTTTCGTTCTTATACTGAAATGCCGCGCATCGAGCAAATTGCCCTAGAGCATTGTTCGGGGGACATTTTGGATATTGGTGCAGGTGCAGGAATACATGCCCAATACCTTCACGATAAAGGACTCAATGTAAACGCAATCGATGTGAGTCCGGGAGCAGTTGAGTACATGAAAACGCAAGGTCTGAATGCCTCAACTCAAGATTTCTTCGATGTGAATGAGCAATACGATACCCTTCTCATGATGATGAACGGAATCGGAATTGCGGGATCATTAAAAAATTTGGAACGCACTTTGCTTCATGCCAAGAAAATGATGCGTAAAAATGGTCAACTCCTTTTCGACTCAACAGACATTAAGTACCTTTACATGGATGATGATGGTGGAATGTGGATTGATCTAAATACAGAATATTACGGAAATTTCAACTTCAAAATGCACTACGAAGATCAATCAACTGATTGGTTTAAGTGGTTGTACGTCGATTTTGACACCTTGCAGGAATCAGCAAATAAACTGAACCTAAACGTTGAGAAATTGTATGAGGAAGATCACCAATTTCTGGCGCGCATCACACTAAATTGAAAAGCACTAATGCAGAAACTCGTTTTCCTTAAATTCATTTTTTTATTGCTCTTAGGAGCAAACACTCATGCCCAAGATGCAAATGTTCGGGAGTTTCCTATGGAAGAGCGCGCGCTCCTCTGGAAAATTGAAGGGAATGGGATTAAATCGAAATCATATGTTTTCGGGACCGTTCACCTCATCGATGAAGAACAGTTCTTCTTTCCAAAGAAATTGCAAAAAATTGTTTCGAAATCGGATGTATTGACCATGGAAATTGCAGGTCTCCCCGATCCTATGGAAGCGATGAAATTATCCATGCTGGACGAGGGATCATTCTTTGACTTCTTTACAGAAGAGCAAACTGACTCGATTTTGGGTTGGGTTGGGGAGCGAACATCTCTCAACGAAGCAGCATTTAAAATGATGGCTGGTAAAATGCGTCCGTTTGTTGTAGCCCAATTACTGCCTGAGTTAGATGAAAGTAATCCAAATCGAGGGATGGATGGTAAAAAATCCTACGAAGTAGAGCTCGAAGCTATTGCGAAGAAAAAAAATCTAAAAATTGAAGGGTTCGAAACAGTTGCAGAGCAAATGGGGATTTTCGATCTTTTCACAGAGGAGCAGCAATCAGAAATGGTTATGGCAATCATACGCAGCAACAGTGTTTCCGCTTTAGAAGAATTAGACGAAATCATGAGCTTATACGAGGATCAGAACGTTGACGGTCTATACGAAATGATTGCCGAAAATGAAGAAGTAATGGACGGTATGAGCGATGCTCTTCTTGGGGATCGAAACAAACGTTGGATTCCGATGATTGAACAATTGATCGCAGAGAAATCAACGTTCATTGCAGTTGGGGCAGGGCACCTTGGAGGTCCTAATGGTGTTATCAGACTGCTCGAAGCTAAAGGTTATACGCTAATACCAGTCGAACTATGAAACACATCAATTTCTTTCTCATTGCGCTAATTTCAGTACTACTTGTCTCTTGCGACTCATATTCGGATCAAGAGTTGACCAAATTTGACAAGAAGATCGGGAAATATCTGAAGCGAAAAAATATCCAATGCGAAAAATCCGCCAGTGGGTTGTATTACAAAATTCTTGATGAAGGCGAAGGAGAATTGATTCAATTCACAGATAAAGTAATGGTAACGTATAAAGGTACTTTGCTAAACGGAAATGTGTTTGACGAACAAACTGAGCCTATTGAATTACCGGTATCAGAGCAAATGAACGCTTGGAAAGAATTGATGCTTCAGCTCAAGAAAGGTTCTAAGGCGTATATGGTAGCGCCCCCTCAATTAGGATATGGCGAATATACAGTTGATAAAATTCCTTCTAATTCAATTTTAGTATTTGAGTTGGAGGTTGTTGATGTGCTCTGATATTGATATATCGATATATGTCGATATATCAATATGTGTAAATCTAAGCCGTGATATTCTGATGTAACAAAGCGAATAGAAGGTTCATAGGATTCCATCTAGTTCTGTTTTGGTTTTCGAGTTGGAGGTAGTTGATGTGCTTTGGACAGCCCATATTGATACATCTCAAGACGCATTTAACTGAATAGTGGAATAAAAGCATACCTGCCCAATGACGATCGGAATTCCTCTATGGTTTTTGGTATCGTCAATAAACACTCCTCGTTTATCTAATTCTGGAATTCTGGAATCTATTTAGCAATATGGCTAAATGGCTAAATGGCTAAATGGCTAAATGGCTAAATGGCTAAATGGCTAAATGGCTAAATGGCTAAATGGCAATCTAAAAAAACGATTAAACAATATGTCTCGTCTCAATCTTTGATGAAGCGCTCAAGGTCTTATGAACCGGACATCTATCCGCAATCGATAACATTCGCGTGTGTTGCTTTTCATCGAAATCACCGAAAAATTGAATTTCACGCGAGAAAATATCCACTTTCGATTTTCCATCTTCGGCTTCTTCCTTGCGATGAGTGACATTCACTTTCACTCCTTTCAAATCCCATTTTTTCAAATTAGCATACATTTTGACCGTCATTACAGTACACGATCCCAAAGCTGCTGCTAGCAACTCATAAGGTGAGGGCCCTAAATCCGTTCCACCGACCGATTCCGGTTCATCCGAAATAAAGTTGTGCGGTCCCACTGAAATCGGAGATTTGAACCCCTCCTCTCCTATTTCGACTGTTGTTATTCTGTTTTCTGCCATATCTGTTATCGGTTTGATTTATCGCTGGTTTCTTTGACGGCGAGTCTAACTTCATCTTACTAATAACCTGAGTTCGATTCTAAAATCTTCTCAGAAATTGGTTTAAGGAGAATGGATTTAGGCAGTCTATTCGAGTCATAGCGGGATATGATGAAGTAAAGATAACGACAAGACATCGACGTAAGAGGGTTAGCGGAATAGACGTTTCACTAGAAAATGGCACTTTTATCACTTAAACTCAAAACTGCTCATTTCCAATCGATATGAGTGTATTTTAGAATCGAACTCAGGTTAAAAAGCCCTTTTCCGAGATCGAAAAAGGGCTTTGATTCATTCAATTCATCCTATTCTTTCACAAGGCATGTTCTCGAAACACCTTCTTCCGTTAGAACATTTAAGAAGTATAATCCACTTTGTACTGACGTCAAATCAATTATTGATGTATTTCCATTCAATTCTTTCGCTTGAATCAATCGCCCTTTGGCATCAAGAATGTTGATCACACCAGAAACTACATTTTCAAACGAAACCTTGAATATTCCTGTCGAAGGATTAGGAGAAATCGTCATTCCCAAATCAATTTGATCTTCGATTCCACCCAATGAAACATTCACACACATGGAAGTATCTGAACACGTTCCATTGTCAATGATAACTGCGTAATTTCCTGTAACGGTAGCTGTGAAAGATTGACTCGTCTCCCCTGAAATTGGAGTATTATCAGAACAATCAATCCATTGATACGTTACTCCCGTTGCGTCAGCCATTAAGGTAGGTGAAGGCGCCATAATTGTGACTCCAAGCTCTAAGCCATCTACTGTTACGTTCTGATCTTGAGATGTAGTATTCCCATTTCCGTCGTCAAATACCCAAGTAATGGTTGTTGAAGAAGTAATAGGAAATGAGCTTGATGTCGTTCCCGAGATTGATCCCCCACAATTATCCATTGCAGTTGGTGCTATAGGATTGATTGGGCAGATTGAAGTTAAATCACTAAGTTGAGGTAGGTCCGGAATCGGTGCGATAGTATCCATCACCGTTACAATTGCAATACACGAATCCAAATTTCCAAGCCCATCAACTACTGTTAACGTAACAGACACTCCTGCCCCTCCACCTAAGAAAGAAGCAACAGGAAAAGGTGTTGCTGCTGTTGAGTTAGACGTTTCACCATCTAGCGCGTTTGCCCCACTGTAAGACCAATTCGTTGATGTGAAAACACCAGCGTTCGTGCCTTGCATATTGTTTCGGTAGGCCCATCCATCCTGATATTCCCAAGGTTGACCTGTTCCATCAACATTAATATCTCCAAATACATCGATCACTGCTCCTCCCTGAAACAGTTCAATTGCATCATCACCATTAATGGCCATTGAACCGTCCACGAAATCAGGATCAAAACCAAAGAACGCATTAAACAAAGCACTATCAGTAGTCACATAGAGGAACGTACCAGCTGGAACAGCCACCGAAGGGAAGGTAAATTCTTCACCATCAGATCCTCCACCATTGTTCGCCGAACCAATTCCATAGTTAGATAAATCAGCGATTGCTGAACCTGCGTACAACTCTACGCCTTTTGGTGTACCACCTGTTAGTGGTCCGTCGTATACTCCGGTGATCATTAGACCTCCAGAACCACCAGAACCAGAACTTACATCGGCGCATGAAAATGAAGTTTGAGAAGCTGCAAATTGCAAACTTCCTGTTGAGCAATCATCAGTAGACCCTCCATCAAGATCAGTAGCCGAGATAGAAGCGTTACCAGAAGCATCAAGGAAAACATCAATATCTTGACAAATCGCTGTTGGTCCGACACATGGTACCGAGTAGGTAACCGATAGTACAGGCGCTACTCCTAGCTCCTTGCTTCCAAAACGTCTTGAATTACATGGCGCTGATTCATCACCAATCAAAATGATTCCAAAATTCGAGGCAGGTGTATTGATCCATGATTGAGCAGTTGCAACAAACCCAGGCTCCGAAACGAACACCTGATTCCCAGTATTTGACATGGAAACAGTTGACAATTGTGCTGGAACATAGTCTCCACCTGGAGATGTCCACGAAGCCGTACCTAGCATAGCATCAGTCCATGTAGCATCTGGCGCAATTGGACTAGCTCCTGCTCCTCCTCCACCAGACATTGGCACAGATGTCCCCTCTCCAAACTCTTGGGTTAAGGCGTAAATCCGATACAC
>JBGCDF010000494.1:0-3629 GCA_045105095.1 Crocinitomicaceae bacterium
TCAGAAGACGATGGTGCTTTTGATCGATAAGCTGATGCTTTTCCACCCATTCCTGCTTGCTCTGCCAACTGCGCAGCGTAGAGGTAGTTACATTTTCTTTCGAATGTACTGTCTCCACAGCTATTCGCTGTTGCCGCAACACTTTGTGCTGCAATTCCCATTCCGTCAGATTTATACTCTCCAGTACAAGCTCTTCCCGATGTGTAAGCCGCTTTGTATTGTCCGGCATTGAATTGTGCAGCAGCAATTCTGTATTGACATTTTGCTTTAAGTGCGTCGTCAGACGTTTTGCTCATGATATCTCGAAGAATCGGAATAGCCTGCGTTCCTTTTAACAAAGACGCTTTCAAGATAAGTGCTTCCAAATCTTCAGGAGCTCTTTCTACCCATGCGTCAACCAAATCCGCGTACTCTTTACTATCCGTACATTTCTTTGTTTCAAGTAACTTAAGCATTCTCTGAATCGCTTCAATCGCTGCAGCTTTGTCTTCCTGCAAGTTTTCGATGTATCCAGGAATCTCAGGAAGAAGCGCATCACATGATTCAACAACGTAATCAAGGTAAGTTGTTAATGTTTCTTGCGTTTGAGGAGTCATTCCAGCCTTAGAAACGAGTTCAGAAAGGTTGAAGTAATCCTGAATCATTCGTTTCTTCAACTCAGCTTTTTCTTCTCCAGTCGCCGCATTGTAAATCAAGTACGTTGTGTAGTATGAGTATACAATGAACGATTCGTGCGTCGCCGTCCCTTTCGCTTTAATACATCGTTGGAAGTATTTGTCAGCTTCTTTCGCATCTGGATTAGATGATTGCAAAATAATAGAAGCTCTGAAACAATCCGACTCTGGATCGTAGAAACCAGCTGCTTCTTGACGCGTAAATGCTGCACTGAGTGAATCAGCGTATGCTTTTTTCGTTGCCTCGTCAGTTTCACCGTTGATTACAGTACCCAAACTTCCGATTAAACGATCCCAGTTATCTTTATCTAATGATCCACAAATTGTTTCTGCTTTCAATAGATACATCGCAGCTACTTTGTAGTCATCTTTATTCAAGCCTTCTTCACCCGCAAGGAATCTCATTCTTTTACACTCGCGTTCAGCGTCGTCGCCTTGAGCATTTGCTCCGAAAGTTAAAAGAGCTGTTGCTCCGATTAAAAGTAATTTTCCAAATTTCATCTTTATCATTTTAATTAATTCAGCTTGCGTTTCTGGAACCAGTTGTCTCCTAGCGGTGCTATTGTGACTCCAAAGTTAATACCATAATACGTTTCACCAAGCGATTGTTCGTTTCCAACTCCTCTTCGTCCTATTGAGAATCCGAAATTCACGGAGGAAAGAGAGTTTTTAATTACAATCGGTAGACCTAATCCAAATGTTGTGCCAAAGTCAGTGACTTGTTCACCGTCAGTTTTGTATGGAAGTTGTGAAAAATATCCACCAACACGGTAGCGCATTCGTTGATAAAACTTCGTAATTGGCTTATTATTAATGAAATCCGTTTCAGGAATGAACTCCATTCCCAATGTATAACGTGTCGATTTCTCGAAATCTAAGGATGTTGTATCGAAGGGAAGTGTAAATTTTGTGTAGTCAGCTGTGCTATAAGATGCGTGAACGGCAAGCGAGTTGTTTAACTTTTTCGCTGCATCGAGATTAGTGCTTTTCGAAAAGGTATAGCGTAAGCCGTAAGTGAACCTCGGAACGGACTGAACGTTGCCATCTATCAAACCAGAGTATTCCAGTGTGTCATAGGCCTCTGTGTTATTTACGTCCCCAGAATAATACCGACCATATGAGTACGTCATGTTCAGATCCTGTCCAGGATCAATAACAGCAGAAAGCAAAATACCGTTGGATGAATTGAATTGGTGCGAGAAGTTTAATCCAAGATCATAGTGGAATGATTTCGCTCGGATGAGTCTAAGGTCCACACCTCCCACTGATCCAGATCCATTAACTTCCAATGTACTCGAACGCTGATTTTCTAGAGTACCGAAGAGGTATCCCAGATTTGCTCCGACAGAAAGTTGCGTGGACTTAAATTTGAAGATATTGGTACTAAATCCTAAGAATAACTCATTTATTCCACCAGTTCCTGAATACGTGTGTCTGATGGAGTCTGGATCGATATAGGTAAAGTTCGAGAATTCATATCCAGTTCTGGTGTATGGTCTCAGACCAAATGCAGCTCCGAAGTATTCCTTCATTTTAAAGCCGAATGCAAAATGTTGAATTCCTGATACAGAGCTAACGTTTGAAAGATTTCCTTCGCTGAATGAAGATATCTTTGAAGAAATTCCTAACGAGAAAAGTGGATTTCCTTTCGATAGTGAATTGTAACTAGAAGGGTTGTAGTAATTCAACGTGAATGAATCAATGGCTGTTCCAAATGAATTCCCGATTCCTGATATTGTCGCGTGATCGAGCCCACCTTCTTCTCCTAGTCCAAAAGAACTGTAGGGAGAATTGGCAGTTATTTGCGCAATGGAACTACTTCCTAAAAAGAGGAAGCTGAGTAAGAAAAGAAGTTTACGCATGCTGCTGGTATATTTCGTATAACCCAATCAAGGTCAAATTTTTGTCTGCAAAGATGTCATTTTTTGCAAGTATATCAAAGTTCTGCGCGTCTCCGCCTGTCACAAAAAAAGTTAAGCTGGAAAATCGCTCTCTGTATTGTTCTATTACGCCATTGATTTCAGCGTTCATACCATTCATGACACCTGATTGGATGCTTAAATTAGTTGATGTACCAACGAGTTCCGACTGCGTTTTATTGGAAAGAAGGGGTAATTTTCCTGTATAATCGTTTAGCGCTTTGTATCGAAGTTGAATTCCAGGAGAGATTGAACCACCTATGTAGCCTCTGGTTTTATGTACAATATCGAATTTAATGCAGGTTCCAATGTCGACTGCTACAGCGTATTCTGTTTTTGTTCGATTGTATGCGTAAACTGCGTTGCAAAGACGATCCATTCCAAGGGTATTTGTTGTACCGTAGTGGATATCCATGTCAACGGCTACATCTGTTTCGAGCAAAGTAAGACCTGGATTTGCTGATGTGATTCTGTTCGTTTCCTTTTCTGATAGAACTGATGACAGCGCGTACCGACCATCATTATTTCTCATGAAACGGTTGAAATCATTCAAATCGTCAGATGGAAAGCGCTGAACTTCTTTTAGTTGATTCGATTCGAATCGTGCAACTTTAATGGAAGAATTTCCTGCGTCAATTATAAAGATAGCGTCGTTTTGCATGGGACAAAGATACAAAGTGAAAAAAAATGTAGGATATGAAGGTGTATTTAAAAGAAATGCATATCTTTGCCCCCACAATTTAGGTCGGTGATATAGCTCAGTTGGTAGAGCAATGGACTGAAAATCCATGTGTCCTTGGTTCGATTCCGAGTATCACCACAAAATTTAAGAAGGTATCCAGTTTTGGGTACCTTTTTTCGTTCATGTCATTTTATGGAACATATGCAATTTGGATCAAGAACACTTGTTGGGGATTTCATATTTTGAGCATCTGATATTCCGAAAATGAAAAATAGAACTTAGTACGTTATCGGTGCCTATTTTACGGAGTGAAGAAATCGAATTGAAACGAGCTAGTGTTTGAGGAAGCGTGAC
>JBGCDF010000495.1:0-2780 GCA_045105095.1 Crocinitomicaceae bacterium
TGTGTTACCTTACCTCCTAATTTCTTGATTTCACCCTCGAATTTCTGCACTGCTTCCTTTGTCTGTTCATCAGACAAAACGGGAGTCAAAATGAAAACAGTTTCGTAAGAATTCATAAAAAAGTGTTTTTTGTTATATATAATTAATATCCCAACTCTATTTAGATGGGGCGGCAAAGATAATGATTTATTCCAAGAATAGGAGGTAAGGGTATATATATTTGTGAGTTACTCAATCGTAAGTTCTTTTTCTGTCTTAAGAATTGCCCTCAGAAATCAGTTGTAAGTAGATTTAATTTTGGCCAATACGCCGTAACTAATAGTTCTGAAGAACATTTTTGTGGAGTAATAGACGCGTATTAGCTTTATCTAAGGTATCCTGCCAACCAATAAAATAGGATGTGATCGGGGAAATGTTCAGCTTGGTAATTTCCTTATGCTGTATATTCATGATATCATTCGGATGCTTCTGTTCTAACTCAGGGTAATTGAAATTGGGGTAATTGAAGTTTGGATATAAATCTACTGCGCCAAAAAGATGCATGAATTCATGAGTGATTACGGCCGGATTTTTATTGGTGACTATTGAATACTCCACCTGTTGGGTGTTGGTCTCTGTGTAAAAAGAATAACTAGGATGATTTTCATAATATCCGTTGACAAAAAACATAATTGCAATATTTTCACACATGTATGAGTCACGTAATGCCAGATTGAGCGTTTCGGTATTTTCTATTTTCAAACGTTGTTGAACTTTAGAGGAGCTTTTATACCTTAACCCGCGACCAGCATATTGTGAAATCGCATCAGCCCATGGCATTAGCTTCCTGTAATGACGTTTTTTGAGAGCCATAATTCCATTTAATGTCAATGACGCTTTCGCTCTTTTCTCGTAGATGGTTTGCTTCGCTCCTTGTTTGTGAGCAATTACTTTAACCTTAAGTGATTTGTCAAATTGTGATGCCTGATTTTCCAACCAGTCTGTTCCCTTATGTATAGAATCGAGTGCACCTTGGATATCAAATTCTGTCCAGGGATGATAGATATCGGCGTCGACGAAAATTGCATAAAGAATAACTGAATCCGTTAACTGCTTACATACATTGTGATTTCGTGTCATCGGTATCTTATCATACTCTTGAACTACTGGTGTAAAATTAACGTAACAAGAGCCTAAGACTATAGACGGCATACATACGAGCAAAATGAAATTTTTCATGAACAATATTAATTTAGATGAATAGATATAGATAATGTATTATCTAATGTTCACGAAAAATGATAGGTAAACAGTTTTCGTATAAAAAACGCTGAGTTAATTCAGAATCATTCAAAATTAGAACATCCGCTACATTAATATGTAATGCTTTTCGTAAATTCGCGTCGTTTAAAACAAGGTACAAACTGCAATTCAGATACATCTTGGATCTGATAGTTTAACCAAAAGAAACTTAGTTTTAAATCTTAATATCGAAAAGACAAGCTGCACATGAGTATTTACAAGGATTACACACAGGAGATTGAGGATAGAAAATTACAAGGGCTCAATCCAAAACCCGTTGATAGCGCGGAATTAATTAGCGCAATTATTGATCAGATCAAGGATGTTGAGAATCCCGATCGAGAAGATTCTTTGAAGCATTTTATATACAATACGCTACCAGGAACAACGAGTGCAGCAGGTGTGAAGGCCAAGTTTTTAAAAGAAATTATTCTAGGAGAATCTGCAGTTAAGGAAATTTCAACGGAGTTTGCTTTTGAGCAATTGTCTCATATGAAGGGAGGTCCTTCCATTGATGTACTTCTAGATTTACTTTTAGGAAGCGATGCTTCAATTTCAGAGCAGGCTGCCACAGTCTTGAAAACACAAGTGTTCTTGTATGAAGCAGATATGGGACGACTGGAGCAAGCAATGAATAATGGGCATTCATTAGCGAAAGAAATTATGGAAAGCTACGCACAAGCAGAGTTTTTTACTAAGCTTCCTGAAGTTGAAGAGACGATAGAGATCGTTACCTATGTTGCCGGAGTCGGAGATATCTCAACAGATCTTTTGTCACCAGGAGCGGATGCTCACTCGCGTTCAGATAGAGAATTGCACGGGCAATGTATGTTCGAACACAATAAGGAAATGCAGCAAGAAGTGTTAGCATTGAAAGAGCAACATCCAGACAAGCGCATCATGTTAATTGCCGAGAAAGGAACAATGGGTGTAGGTTCTTCGAGAATGTCAGGTGTAAACAACGTAGCACTTTGGACAGGAATTTCCTCTAGTCCTTATGTTCCATTTATCAACATTGCTCCAGTAATTGCTGGAACCAACGGTATTGCACCAATCTTCTTAACTACAGTCGGTGTAACAGGAGGTATCGGAATCGACCTTAAGAATTGGGTCAAAAAGAAGGATGCAGACGGAAATACCGTGATGGACGAGGATGGAGAGCCAGTTTTGGAGCAAACATACTCTGTAGCGACGGGAACTGTTCTCACAATCAATACGAAAACAAAAAAACTATACAACGGAGATCAGGAATTGAAAGATATCTCGACAGCATTAACTCCACCTAAAATGGAGTTTATCAAAGCTGGTGGATCTTACGCAGTTGTATTCGGTAAGAAATTACAGACCTTCGCTTGTAAAGTACTCGGAATTGATGTGCCGCAAGTATACGCACATTCAAAGGAAGTTTCTATCGAAGGAAAAGGTTTAACAGCCGGTGAGAAGATCTTCAATAAGATCGCTGTTGGATCGACACCAGGAAAAACCTTACATACAGGATC
>JBGCDF010000496.1:0-5607 GCA_045105095.1 Crocinitomicaceae bacterium
AATTGAGAACCAAACAAGTATCAATTATATTGTAGAGTACTCGTGTTACATAGATCAAACTGGACTAGGGAACTTTACCTTGGCATCTACCATGCCTAATACCATATTAGATTGGTGGGATCAAAGTTATGCTTTTAACCCCAACACAAAGTATGTTATTGAGGCGGAGCTTCCCAACTGTAATATTACAAAAGCCAATATCAACACCTCTCGTTCGAATATCAAGACACAAATAGCCAATAACGAAGTGGGAATTGAATCAAAGACAATTAATACGCTTAAGATTAGTCCTAATCCAGTGGAGGAATTATTGATGATCGAAGATGTATTGGATTTTGAACTCATCGAAATTATTGATAATACTGGATCAGTAGTATATCGTGCAAACCCAAGTGAACTAAACAACACAGTGAATGTTTCGTTTCTTAAATCGGGCATGTATTTGTTACAAGCAAGAAGTTCCAAAGGATCGATTTATACGAATAAACTCATAAAACTCTAACGCCTTGAGTTAGTCCACATGTCCTCTTTTGCAAAACATCTTCTAACAACAACTAATCGTGATGTGCGATCCGAGGGGACAAGGTTCTGTCTTCATTTCAAGGCATATTTGACGCGTTTTCTTCTATTTTATGCAATAGGTCTTCTCTTTTCGACGCATTCCTTTGGCCAGCAACATAGCATCAAAAACTACACGTCAAAAGATGGATTAGCTGACCAAATCGTGAATGCTGCTTTTCAAGATTCGGATGGGTATATTTGGTTTGCCACTCAGGCAGGAATTTCCATTTATGATGGGAACTCGTTTCAGGACTTTATTCCGTCCGATGAACTCAAAGGAATAGATGCCGTGACCATTACTGAAACCTCTGACGGTGCTATTTGGATTGGCTCAAATTCGGATGGTGTTTTTCGATATGATTATTCTAATCTTGAGCACTACTCTTCAAATAATGGTCTTCCGAACGAAGTTGTTCGCTCGTTTTACGTAGATGAAAAAAATAAACTCTGGGTGGCTACCAGTGGAGGAGTTGCTTTTTTTAGTGAATCAAAATGGCATCATTTCGAAGATCCAGAGAAAAAACTGAATAATGGCGTACTCAGCATTGCTCAGACCAATGACGGACTTTTTTGGTTCGGAACACAGGGAAATGGTTTGATCTCATTTGACGGTACTGATTTCCATTACCATGAAGACGCCGTTGCAGACAAATACATCTTTTCCCTACAAACTATTCGTAATAAGCTCTATGTTGGAACAACTAGCGCAGGTGTCTTCCAATTATCTAATGGAAAATTTTCCAAAATAATTCAACCTCAACTGGACAATGCATGGATTTCGAATATCGTTCAATTAGATGATGGAGTCGGATTCATCTCTTCCAATGGATTTGTGAAATTGACCAATGATGGGACTTTCGAATTGATATCTGAAGAAAATGGTTTGATTTCGAATGACTTGTACAATGGGCTTTACGACAGAGAGAATAACATTTGGCTGACATCTGGGAATGGAGTAAGCTGCTTGAGGAGTGAGCAAATTCTGTTCTACGATAAGTCCTCTGGTCTCTCGAGCGATAAGGTCACCGCTATTCACAAGCTATCTAACGGAACGATAGCCTTAGCTTGTAATGATCAAGGGATAAACATCCTTTCATCAAACGGAAAAATGATCAAGAGTATTCTTCCTCTGGAACTAGAGAATCAAATGATCACCTCTTTACTTGAAGTCCCATCTAGGAATGAACTTTGGGTCGGCCTGAATCTTGCGGAATTTGGAATACTCGTACTTGATATGAATTCAAACTCTTTTGCCGTTAAGCGTACAATCGATCAACTGAATGATGTTCCGATTAAGAGCGTAACTAAATTGGAACTAGGAAAGAATAACTCAATTTGGGTCGGTTCTTATACGAACGGGCTTTTCAAAGTGAGTGACAAGAAAGCTTACAATTATTCTGAGGAAGATGGGCTACCTTCGAATGCGGTTTACACATTTACACTTGACAATTCAGGCTCGCCAATAGTGAGTCTCTATCAAGAAGGTGTTTACAGGCTGAAAAACAATCGTTTTACTTCTTTGTCCGACGCTTATGGACTAAAAGAGAAATTTGTCCAGTCTATTGAATGCTCTAATGATGGTACCATCTACCTTGGAAACAAAACAGAAGGCTTAACCATTATTTCAACCTCAGGTAAGGTGTTAACTTTTGGTACTGAAGAAGGTTTGCTATCCAATTTAGTTCAAGCCATTTGCATAGACAATAACGAAGTTTGGTGCGGAAGCGATCGAGGCCTAAACAAACTAATATTTCATGAAGGACGGCTTAGTAAGCTCGAAACGTTAAATGAGAAAGGCGGCTTAATCAACTCTGAAGTTCAGCAAAATGCCCTTCAACTGCACAAGCGCCACTTGTGGGTCGGTTCGAGCACAGGGTTATCTAAGATCAATCTAGATCAAAATCACGCCAACAAAGCAGATATTCAAATTGAACTTCAGGGAATAAAACTGTATTACGAAGATGTCGATTGGACCAAAAAGAACGTACTAGCTTACTCCAAAAGAGGCATTCCCACTGAACTCCAACTTTCACACAAGGACAATCACCTCACTTTCGTATTCAACGCCGTGACTTCAAATCCTGTCAAATATTCATACTTTTTGAAGGGAAGTGACAACGCTTGGTCTCCTTTTATTGATTCAAGAGAAGCCACTTTTTCAAACCTCGCACCTGGGTCATATACGTTCATGGTAAAATCATTGGATTATCATGGAAATGAGAGCCTGACGTTGAAGATCCCTATTATTATCACCCCTCCTTTTTTTCTATCATTTTGGTTCAGAATAGCCATAATTGGCTTCCTTCTGATAGTCATTTATTGGATCATCAAAAGACGAGAAAGAAATTACAGAAATCAACAAGAAAAACTTGAATTAATTGTTGAATCACGCACCAAAGAAGCGTTTGAAGCAACGGAATTAGCCAAAGAACAACGTCAGATTGCAGAGTCCAAGAACAAGGAAATAATGGACAGCATAGAATACGCGAAAAGAATTCAATCAGCCATGCTACCAACGCTTGAAGACATTCGAACTGGATTCCCCAATTCTGAACTCTTTTACCAGCCGAAAGACATTGTTGCTGGAGATTTCTTTTGGTATCAAGAGATAAATAACCTTAAACTCATTGCAGTTGCAGATTGCACTGGTCATGGCGTACCTGGCGCCCTGATGTCTGTTGTTTGTTACAACGCATTGAACAAATCAATTCAAGAGTATAGCAACAGTACTACGGGTGAAATTCTCGATCAGGCTAGAGAAATTATCATACATGAACTATCGAAATCGGATAGTGAGATGCAAGATGGCATGGACATTTCACTGCTACTAGTGGATGATGAATCCAAAAAAGTTGAATGGTCTGGAGCAAATACACCGCTTTGGATTATCTCCAATGAATCGGGCGATTTAGTGGAAATCAAAGGAAACAAACAACCTATCGGGGTACACATCAATAATCAACAGTATACGACGCATCAACTGCCTTATGAGGAAGGAACGATGTACGTGCTGTTTAGTGATGGTTATGCAGATCAATTCGGAGGGCAAAAAGGCAAGAAGTTCAAATCACCCAACTTTAAGAAGCTATTGCACGAAAACAAAGACCAATCAATGAACGCAATAGGCGAAATTGTTAAACGCAATTTTTTCACTTGGAAAGGTGAATTGGAGCAAGTAGATGATGTATGTGTGCTTCTAATTAAGCTCTGACTTTTTTGTTTACAGCGCGGTAGAAGAAGAAAAATGCAACTATTACGAAAAAAGCCGCCGCAAAGTACGGAGATCCGTAGATTCGTTCTTCTTCTGGAATGCCTACAGTTGTCCATGTCATCAACGACATCATCAAAATGGGTCCAATAATTTCGGAAAGGCTCACGATACTGGTTATAGACCCTTGTAATTCACCTTGTTCTGAAGCAGCTGTATTTTTAGACATAATAGCTTGAATCGTCGGCCCAGCAAGTCCAGTAAACGCATAAGGCAACATCAGCGCATAAAGCATCCAACCTTCATTCGCCAGACCAATTCCCATTGTTGAAAGAACGAACATAACAAGTCCGACGTACGCTGTCCGTACGTCTCCCCATTTCTTCGCAAATAATCCTGCCAATCCACCTTGAACCACTGCTACACATACTCCTACGACTGCAAGAGAAATCCCTACGTCCAATTCAGTCCATGCGAAACGCTCTTTTGTTAGGTATACCCACGAATGCTGAATGGCTGTTCCTGCCAAATGATACATAAATATAACGAGGAACATATTTGCCAATTCCTTGTATTTGACGATTTGAATAAATGATCCGATTGGATTGGAACGCCTCAAGTCAAATGGACGCCGATTCTCCACTGCCAACGTTTCTTTCAGCACAAAGAATCCGTAGACAAAGTTCAAAAATGAAAGTCCTGCCGCAAACAAGAACGGAACGCGAATCCCTACATCTCCCAGCACTCCACCGATAGCAGGCCCGATGATAAATCCAACGCCAAATGCGGCACCAACCATTCCAAAGTTTTTCGTCCTGTTTTCATCCGTAGAAATATCCGCAATGTACGCTGTAGCAGTTGAGTAACTCGCACCAAACATTCCTGAAACACAACGTCCAATAACTAACCACATGAGCGATGGAGCATAAAACATAATCACGTAATCAATCGCTAAGCCCAGAAGCGACATTAACAGCACTGGTCGACGACCAAATCGATCACTCAAGCCACCGACAATTGGAGCAAAAACAAATTGCATCACGGCGTACACCATGGCAATGTATCCAGCATACATTTTTGATTCTCCGAGCTTTACATCACTCGTTTCAGCAATTAAATCCGGCAGTGTTGGAAGGATAATTCCAAGTCCTGTGGCGTCAATCACGATTGTGATGAAAATAAACAACATGGCGTTCCTGGAATTCATGGCGCAAATATAATTATTCCATCCGTGCAACCCTTTTTGAATCCCACTCATTACACTT
Source organism: Crocinitomicaceae bacterium (assembly GCA_045105095.1). GTDB lineage: Bacteria > Bacteroidota > Bacteroidia > Flavobacteriales_D > Crocinitomicaceae > UBA4466. The sequence continues at coordinate 5,035 of JBGCDF010000496.1, forward strand.
TAAAACATCCATTATGAAAAATGTAGCATTGTTTGTTGTCATCGGGCTTTTTGCTTTGTTATCAGCATGTAACAAAGAAGCGTGTTGCGAAGACATCGTTGGAGAATGGCGATTAGTCGAAGAGTTGATGGACCCCGGAGACGGAAGCGGTACTTTTCAACCCATAGTTAGCAACAAAATAGTGAAGTTTAACAGTGATGGAACGTTCGAAGCGAATGATGACATGTGCGGATTATCCAATCAATCGAGTGCAACAAATCATACGGGAACATACGACACGTCCACGGAAACTTTCTCTCCTGACAATTGCATGAGCATGGCTCCTATGTCCTACCGATATTCTGTAAGCGGAAGCTATCTTATCCTAACGTACCCATGCATCTGCGGATGTCAACAAAAATATAAATGTATTTAAACCAACCCTATGAAAGCAATACCCTTTTTAATCGTAATCGCAGCTGGAATCGCTGGACTTTTCTTCACTCAACAATCGAAGGACTTGATTAACCCAGTCTTGGGAAATGAGAGTTACGAAGTTACTTTTGGAACTCAAGTTCCTTCAGATTTGAATGA
>JBGCDF010000497.1:0-20955 GCA_045105095.1 Crocinitomicaceae bacterium
GACGAAAAATAGAATCACGACCAAGGCAAAAACGAATACGACTGCCATGCTAATGATGATCACTTCTATTGTTAATCCTTCTTTGGACGAATCCATAATGCGATGGTATAAAAAATGATTAAAATGCAGTTAACAACTGAATGAACACCCCAAACCATATAGCTTTCATCACGAGAAAGTTCAATTCTACTGCTTAGGTAAAACAAGACCAAATTACTGGAAAAGTAGATTAAGAATCCAGAGTTGATCCAAAATTGAGGATCTCCACTCAAAGACGAATACGTCGGTTTCATCAAAACCTGAAAGAAAGAAAAAAGGCTTAAGCAAATAATCAAAACTCCTGAAGCCGTGGTGACATTCGAATTGAACTCAAACAAATCCTGAAGGAAAAACATATTAACTAAGGCAAAGGCGGTGAAGACCGATCCTGCCAGGATTACGACTTTCGTGGTAAGCCATCGTTTTAGAGATAGCCTATAGATATTCAAAACTAGCCAAAACTCAATAATTGAATAAAAATGGAACACAGGGTAATTGCTTACACCACTATTCCACATTAGAAATGAAACGAATTCAGTTATCGCTAGTACCCCAATTAAATAAGCTAAACTGCGCTGAACATTGGTTAATTCCTTTCGCCTCAGAACCGCTACAATTAGTGGTAAGAAAGTAAGAAACGATACTGTAACACTCAAGTTCTGTAAGAATTTTACATCCATTTTTGAACGGGGATAATTTCAGTATTATTTCTTCCTCCTGTCTTTACATGGAGGACATGGCAAAGTATATTCAATCAACGTTTCTTTCCCTTGCGATTCAACAATTCCAATCCTATTGTAAGTTGATGAATTACTTAAGTGTTTAAACCCAAGAACTGGCGCGAAAGATATATACTCCTTTCTTCCAAACTTATTCATATCAACTCCCGGATACAAATCGATTTCTTGAATATTCGGCTCCATAACTTGTCTATCATCCTCTACGGGAACTTGTATATTCAATTCATTGATGACTTTGATCATATCCTTAGAGATGCGAAATTCATGCACTCTCACCATCTGATCCAATAACTTACCTTCTTCATTCTGCGCTTGAGCGATGAAAAGATCATCGATGTAGGTAATATCAATTTTGTTCCAGTTCTCTTGAATCATGTCCTTGAAAATTCCTGGCACAATCACAGATTCAGAACTATCACCTTCAATTGCCTTTGGTTCAAGTGGAATTTGCACCTTGCCCACAACTCCAACAGCCGTCATCTCTAGGATTGGATAAAATCTGAACTTAGTCTCATTTTCATCTGTATCAATCGCCAGACAAATTTTCATTGTATCGATCTCCCCAATTAGCCTAAATTTCATAACATTTTCAGAGGACATCTTGAAATGGTGAACCCGCACATGTTGATATAAATCATTCTCATCATTCAAGTAGTGAAAGTGGTTTGCCAATTTCAATACATCCTCGGTTTTCCAAAATTTGATGTCCTTTTCCCATTTATCAGATGTCATAGATATGTGTTTAGATTGATATGATATTCTCTTTAATGGCTTTCATAATTAATCCAGCCGAATTTTTCACTCCCAGTTTACTCATCAAGTTCTTCCTGTACCCTTCAATGGTCCGAGTGCTTAAAAAGAAGTGCTCTGCAATTTCGGGAGTTGTGTGTTCTTTGGAAATCATCAATAGAACCTCCAATTCGCGCTTCGTTAGTTGATATGGATTATTCAGTTCAGGGATACTATCTTCTTTCTGTTGAACCTGTTTCAACATTATTTTCGCAACGTGAGGGCTGAAATACACTCCATCTTCGTACGTTGATTTTATGGCGATTTCTAGCTCGGTCTGATTTGAATCTTTGGGTAAGTAAGCGTTCGCTCCGATTTCCATAAGATAGGAGATCATTCTGTCTTCGCCATGCATTGTTAGCATGATGATTTTCAAATCGGGATGTGAGATTTTTAATTTCTTAATGATTTCAATTCCATCCGAATCGCCTAATTCCAAATCAAGTAAAATGATATCTGGAATGGTAGTCTTTAGTTGAGTAAAAAACTCCTCTTCACTTGATGCCTCAAGCACAAAAGAAATCCAAAAGGTGGATGACAACAAAGATTTGATTCCTTCACGAAACAGTTGGTGATCGTCGATTAATCCAATTCGGATAGTGGTGTTTTCAGGAGTCATTTAATGCAGCTAGACTCCAATATAGAAGTTTGGCGAATCGATTCCTAATTACACGATTTATTCATAATGTTCTTTCAGAAAAAAATCCCAAACTTAGTGGTTTGAGATTTCCATTACTTCAGATCCGCGCGGATACTATGAGCAATCAGTTTGCGTTAGAATGAATTGATCCTTAATCCATTTCTATTTTCTGTCCTTGTGGCCATAGACCAACTTTCGCATTGATTGGGCGATCAACTCCCACCCATGAGTACTTGCGTTCGGTATCCAATTCGATTTTTACTCTTGGATCACGGATCACTAAAGTGTTCCCTACGGTTGCATATGGTACATTGTCACGTCGTTCACCATTAAAGGCTACTGAACATACACCTGATGGAGCTTCATCTGGCATGATGATTTCGATTTCGCCTTCAATTCTAACGACTAATTGAGCGTATCCTTTAACGTGCAAATGAAGCGGCGTTAATGCTAATATTTCAGCTTCTCCTGGAATACGAATTCTTGTTCGGTATTCATACATGTCGAATTTCATTCCCGGACGTGCACCTGACCACACGAATTTTGTAAGATTTGCCATAATAATTGTTTTTAAGTTTTGGTTCCTACTCTGTTTAGGTTTTTCGGAATCCCCCTGTGGTTGTTATCAATTGATGAAACAAAGTTGGGGCATTGAAGTCGTGGAAAATAGACCATTACTACGGAAAATGCATTTGCGGGAAATACGGGGTTGTTGACAGTGTGAGTGCGTAGTATCAGAGTGAGAGCTTCAAAACACTCAAGACTCACTCTGGAACAGATAGCTGTTTGAAGCTACTTTTTAGTTGAGTCTAGAGTTGGATTCTATTAAGAATTTTATACCGTAAACCATAATTGTAGACCGTGGGCAGCCGAAAAATGGTAGAATAAAAAATCCCGTCCCGATAGCTATCGGGACGGGATTCATATTTTTAACCTTCGAATCTTACAATCCGAAAGCAGTTTTTACTTTGTCTACGTAATCCAACTTCTCCCATGTGAACAATTCCACATCGTGAGTCACTGTTTCTCCGTTTGGAGATGTGAAGGTTTTCGTTACTGTTTCAGGAGTTCTTCCCATGTGACCATAAGCAGCCGTTTCCGAGTACATTGGAGTTCTCAATTTCAAACGTTGCTCGATGAAGTAAGGACGCATATCGAAAACCTCAGAAACTTTCTTTGCAATCTCACCATCTGTCAAATCAACTTTAGCCGTTCCGTATGTATCAACAAAGATTCCACATGGCTCAGCAACACCAATCGCGTAAGAAACCTGAACTAAAATCTCATCACAGATTCCAGCTGCCACCATGTTCTTCGCAACGTGACGCGTAGCGTAAGCTGCAGAACGGTCTACTTTTGATGGATCTTTTCCTGAGAATGCACCACCTCCGTGAGCACCTTTCCCACCATATGTATCAACGATGATCTTACGACCTGTCAATCCTGTATCTCCGTGAGGTCCTCCAATTACGAAAATTCCAGTTGGGTTAATGTGGTATTGAATGTTGTCATCGAACAAAGCTTGAATATCCGCTGGGAATTTCGCTTTCACTCGAGGAATAACGATTTCAATGATATCCTTCTTGATCTTCGCTAACATTTCAGCTTCCGTAGAGAAATCATCGTGTTGCGTTGAAACAACAATCGTATCAATTCGTTGAGGAACATTGTCGTCAGAGTATTCAATTGTTACCTGCGATTTAGCATCTGGACGTAAGTAAGCGATCAAGTCTAATTCATTCTTACGGATCTCAGCCATTTCAATCAAAATTGCATGAGCGATATCCAATGCCAATGGCATGTAGTTCTCAGTTTCGTTTGTTGCGTACCCGAACATCATTCCTTGGTCACCAGCACCCTGATCTTCAGGATTTGCTCTTTCAACTCCTTGATTGATATCTGCAGATTGCTCGTGAATAGCAGATAAAATCCCACATGAGTTAGAATCGAACATGTACTCCGATTTCGTGTATCCAATTCGTTCAATTGTCTTACGTGCGATCGATTGAACATCTAAATATGTGTTCGTTTTCACCTCTCCTGCCAACACAACCTGACCTGTTGTTACCAAGGTCTCACATGCTACTTTCGAAGATGGATCGAAGGCTAAAAAATTATCGATGAGTGCATCCGAAATTTGATCGGAAACTTTATCCGGATGTCCTTCTGATACTGACTCAGATGTAAACAAATATGACATAGAATCTACTTTAATTTGTAATGAGCGCGAAATTAGTAAATAAATGTTGTTTGGACTCGCTTCGCTCGTGGATTTTTGGAATAGTTGGATTGTTAGACACGGCTTCGCCTTTGGATTTTTTGGATTCGCTACGCGATTGGATTTCTGGATCGCTGCGCTCTTGGATTCGGCTGCGCCTGTTGGATTGTTGGATTTACACTCACTACAGACGGTGAGTTATATGAATGCACTTTACTCAGCTCAGACATGAACACAATTTTCGGATAATCAGATAATCAAAAAATTCAACAGTCCAACAATCCAACAATCCAATAGTCCAATAGTCCAACCTCTCAAAGCGAACCTAGTATTAAATGGAACGAAAATTGCATCAAGAGAAACCTATGAAAACACTTATCGCCACACTAATTATCAGTCTAATCGTACTTGGATCATGTACTAAGGAGCAACGCATTGTCAATCGAATGCAAGGAAAATGGACCGTTACAAAAGCTGAAATAGCTAATGCAGGAACTTTTGAGCCGAATATGGTTTTCCAATTCGATTACTGCAAAATGCGCACAACGGATTTCTGCGATTATTCCCTACATGATTTTGATCAGGACGTAATTATCAATGGTACGTATGCCATCGGTCAGAATGGAGAATCAGTATTGTTGTCGTCACTCAATGGTTGGGGAATCAACTTTGAAGAGTTTGAAATTGAAAAATTAAACTCACGTAAATTGCGACTCGTGAACTACGATGCGAATAATGGCGAATATCGTCAATTCGACTTGAGGTGTATTGATTAGCATGTTCGTCTGGCGTACTCAAAACCCTTATTTGGCTCAGTGCTTCAGGTATTCTGATGAAAACACGATTTGTAAAGTTCATTCGAAGTTGTTACTTTTCCAGTGAGACTTTATTTTTGTTTTGAACCTAAACGATAAACTATTTTAAAGGACTTAGGTCCTTCTCCACAAACCACAATTCGAAATTCACTCGTACCCATGTTTACATGTTCTGATGCTTTCTTAAGTGTATGTGAGACTAAATGATTTACAGGTTCTAATTACATCTGGGACGGTTATGATACTATATCAAACCACGATCTGGATTCATTAAGATGAAATGCTATGACTGCCAATAAATTAGAACAGGGCTTTAAACTATCAAAGTCAGAACGCCAACAACTTCACGGGCACGCATCTTTCCTTGTTTGGTTCACAGGGCTTTCTGGTGCAGGAAAGTCGACACTTTCTGAGGCTGTCGAGCGCAAGTTGCACAGTTTGAAAATTTCCACCTTCCGATTGGATGGAGACAACCTACGAAGTGGGATCAATGCAGATCTAGGATTTTCAGCCGAAGACAGGGTAGAAAACATTCGCCGTGCTTCAGAAATTTCGAAATTGTTCATTGAAGCAGGCCACGTAGTTTTGGGGTCATTCATTTCTCCCTACCGAGAAAGCAGGGCTAAAATTCGTTCGCTCGTTGGAGAGGAAAATTATCTGGAGATTTATATGAGTAGTTCGCTCGAAAATTGCGAGGAGCGCGATATAAAAGGATTGTATAAAAAAGCCAGATCTGGCGAAATCTTGCAGTTCACAGGCATATCCGCGCCATACGAAGCACCCGAAAAACCTGACCTCGAAATAAACATCGATGCTTTAAACCTTGCTGAGGCCGTGGATAAAGTACTCGAAGTAATTACACCTAAACTAGCGCTGAAATGAGTCAATACTATCTGAATTATGTCGATGAGCTCGAAGCGGAAGCAATCTTTATCCTTCGGGAAGTCGCAGCGAAATTTCAAAACCCTGTCATCCTTTTTTCTGGAGGGAAGGATTCAATTGTCGTTTCTTATCTTTCCATGAAGGCCTTCTACCCTGCCAAAATCCCTTTCACTTTTATGCATGTGGACACGGGGCATAATTTCCCTGAAGCCATTGCCTTTCGCGACAATTTGATGAAAAAATATGATGCCCGATTGATTGTCGCATCAGTGCAAGAATCGATTGATACTGGCAGAGTCGCCGAAGAAAAAGGTAAAAATGCTACGCGTAATTCTCTACAGATAACGACTTTACTGGACGCGATTGAAACGCATAAAATCGATTGTGCCATTGGTGGAGCCCGCAGAGATGAAGAAAAATCGCGTGCCAAGGAACGATTCTTCTCGCATCGAGATGACTTCGGTCAATGGAATCCAAAGTACCAACGTCCTGAATTATGGAATTTGTTCAACGGGAAATACTTCGAAGGGGAACACTTTAGAGCGTTTCCCATCAGTAATTGGACAGAAATGGATATCTGGACCTACATCCAACGAGAAAAAATTGAAATTCCATCGCTCTATTTCGCCCACGAACGCGAAGTCATCTGGCGGAACAACTCATGGATTCCAAAATCTGATTTTTTACAGATGGAAGAAACTGAAGTCGTGGAGTTAAAAAAGGTTCGATTCAGAACCCTTGGAGATATAACGATTACGGGAGGTATTGAATCTGATGCGGATAATCTCGACAAAATAGTTGCCGAAGTTGCAGCAATGCGCCAAACAGAACGAGGAAATCGTGCTGATGATAAGCGCTCAGAAACGGCAATGGAAGATCGAAAAAGACAAGGATATTTTTAACAGGAGAAATGAAAATTAATACCAATCAATTATTACGATTTACAACGGCAGGAAGCGTTGACGATGGGAAGAGTACACTCATCGGTCGTTTGCTCTATGATTCAAAATCCATTTTTGAAGATCAACTGGATGCGATCCAACAAACTAGCGAGCGCAAAGGGATGCAGAAATTGGATTTGGCGCTTTTCACTGATGGACTGCGAGATGAACGCGAGCAGGGAATAACCATCGATGTAGCGTATCGTTACTTTACCACACCCAAGCGAAAATTCATCATTGCGGACACTCCAGGTCATATTCAATACACGAGAAATATGGTAACGGGTGCGTCGACGGCAAACGTGGCAATTATTCTTATTGATGCGAGAAAGGGTGTTGTGGAACAAACGAAACGGCATACCTTCATTGCCTCACTACTTCAGATTTCTCATATCATCGTTTGTGTAAACAAAATGGACCTGGTTGATTGGAGTGAAGATCGTTTCGATGAAATCGTTTCAGAATACGAACGCATCTCTTCCAAAATGCTGGTAAAGGATATACAGTACATCCCCATTAGTGCGCTGGAAGGTGACAACGTGGTTAAACGTTCGAAAAACATGGAGTGGTTCCAGGGAGCCCCACTACTTCACACGCTCGAAACAATGCATATTAGTAGCGATATCAACAAGGTGGATGCACGTTTTCCTGTTCAAACAGTTATTCGACCTCAAAACGACGAACATCGAGATTACAGAGGGTATGCCGGTAGAATTGCCAGTGGGATTTTCCGCCCCGGAGATGAAGTGATGGTTCTACCCTCAGGATTCTCCTCTCGAATTCGAGATATCCATCTCCATTCGAAAGAACTTCAGGAAGCCTTCGCACCGCAGTCGGTCGCAATGACATTGGAAGATGATATCGATATCAGTAGAGGCGATATGATTGTAAAGGTCAACAACAAACCGACGAGTACACAAGATCTGGAATTGATGCTCTGTTGGCTAAACGACAGCCCCGCGAAGCCAAGAGCCAAATACATCATCAGCCACACCACGAATGATCAAAAGGCCATTATCAAGGAGATCACTTATAAAATCAATATAGAAACGATAGAGCGTGATTTTGAAGACAAGTCGATCACCATGAATGACATCTGCAAAGTGAAAATCCGCACGACGCAACCTTTAATGGTTGACTCATATCGGGAAAACAGGATTACCGGAAGTATCATTCTGATTGATGAATCCACTCACGAAACAGTAGCAGCAGGCATGATTCTTTGAAGCGAAGTTATACGTTTAATTCCATCCAGTGCTCATAACTGATGACTCCAAGGTCTGATTTCGGCTCTCCAGGAAGGATGGAAATGTACTCTAACACATGACCATCAGGGTCGTTAAAGTAAATGGAAAGTGCAGGCATCCAAGCGAATACCATAGGGCCAAAATCTCGGTCGCGTAGGAAATTATAGGAGCTCACTCCATGTTTATTGAGATGTTCAACTGATTCATGGAGAATCCATTCTTTGCTTGTTTGAAATGCGACATGCTGAGAAATATTTGCCTCTTCAGGGGCTTCCCACAAACCCAACATGCTTTTCTGTACTCCCCCTACCCAGAAAAAACACAATTTACGATCTGCATCTTCATAACAGATGTCCAAACCAAGTACTTCAGAATAGAACGCGACAGACCTTTTAAGGTCAGAAACTTTAAGGTGAGATTCAAATAATCCTGAAATCATTTACATTTATTTTAAGCGTAAGTATTATCTTACAGTGAAATTTGATTCACGAAAGAGAGTCAAACTTATTTAACCACATATAAATGAAACTTTCGAAAACTGCTATTTTACCAACTCGCTTTGGTAATTTAAACATTATTGCGCTCAAATCTGAAGATAAAGAACATCTTTTGGTGTTTAAAGGAGAGCTTAAAAATCAAGAAAACTTGAATTTCCGCATTCACTCGGAATGTCTTACCAGTGAAGTTATGGGGTCCCTCAAATGTGATTGTAGGGAGCAACTTGATGAAGCCCTAAGCTATATCGGCGAACATGGTGGAGCCGTCCTGTATCTAAAACAAGAAGGTCGCGGCATTGGTCTCTTCAATAATGTCAACGCCTATTCTCTTCAAGACCAAGGACTAGACACCATTGATGCCAATTTACAATTGGGGCTGCCTGTTGACCAACGGGATTACTCTGTAGCCGCCGAGATTCTCAATCATTTCAACGTTAAAAGTGTTCGACTGCTAACGAACAACCCGTTGAAAATTGCTGGATTGGAAGAACTCGGAATAACGGTTTCGGAAAGAATCCCGATCAAGATTGAACCGAATCCACACAACAGTGGCTACATCAAAACGAAAGAGCTCCAAATGAACCACATGTAATTAACACCACTACCATGACACAAAAATTCACTACACACTTTAAAAGACATCGCGGTCCTGTTACAGGCGTAGCCGCTATTAACAATTCGAATCTAGTCGTTACATCGGGATATGATGGCGCAGTTGCGCTTTTCGATACTGAAAGTGACGAGGTAACCTTGCTGGGATATCACGATCATCTAGTTAATTCTATTTTCACTGATACTACCGGAAAGTTCGCAGCTTCTTGCTCGGCAGATTATTCCATCGGAATCTGGGATCTTGAGCAAAGAAAGAGACTCTTAACACTCGATGGTCATACAGACGACGTCGAGGCCTTTATATTTATTTCCGAACAGAAAGGTGCCTCTGTTTCCCGAGATTGCTCCGTAATTTTATGGGATTTATCAAGTGGCCAGATAATCAACAAGCTACTTGGGCATGAAAAGGATGTGCTCTCTGTTCAATTTTACAAAAACACGCTTTTCACAACAGGAGATGACATGACGGTTCGTTCATGGGACATGGAATCCGGGGAACTTAAACGAATGTGGGGACCTTTTGAAAATGAGACGGACACGTGTGCCATTGATATCGATCGTGAGCGATTGATACTGGGATGCGATGATGGCATCATCCGAATTTTCGATCTGAATGATGGTACTCCCATTTCACAAATCGACGCGCATACTTCAGCTATCAAGAAGGTGACGGTTGATCCCACTAATGGAGACATCCTTTCTGCCGCCTACGATCAGAAAATTGCTATTTGGAATGCTCAATCCTTCGAATGCGTGCGCGTATTAGACCCTTGCATAGCGAAATGGGAGCGTTCTTTTACCTGGTCATGTGATGGAAAACGCGTCTACGCTGGAACCTTCGATGGTACAGTTGTCATTTGGGACTCAGAAAATGGATCGCTCGTAAAAGAAATAGGGATTACTGATACCACTGGAAACGCTTGCTTCAATGATATTTCCTGCGTAGGAAATCGCATCTTATTGGTGAGCGATGATGGTATCGTCAGAGTAATGAATCGCGTCCAAGATGAATTACAATTGGTGTTAGAAGAACAACCGAAGGAACGCATTCTTACGAACGCATGTGCACTTGCCCCTGATGGAAAGACGGCCTTACTTGGTACTCATAATCAAAAGATCTTTATTATATCAATTGAAGGCGGTGACTTGTATGAGAGAGGTACGTTGACACCTGGGGAAGGACCTATCAATAGTATTCGGGTTTCCCATGACTCCAGCAAGGCCTTTGTTGCGGCGTATAGTGGCAAGGTGATCGCAATATCCATGGATGATCATGATTATAATCCTATTCCGATTCACGGGAATGCAGTAAAAGCAATTGAACTGCATCCAAGCATGAACATTGGTGTCAGTTGTTGTGCAGGAGGAGAGATTATCAAATGGGATTTCGACGGCAACAAACTAGGCGAATTCGAACCGCACGATTCAATTGTAAACGACATCGCGGTGAGTCTTGATGGAAAACACCTCGCAAGTGTGGGAAGAGATTTTATTTTGAATATTCACGATTTTTCGAGCCTTGCAAAAATTGCCTCTATACCGATCGGGAATAAATCACTGAAGTCGGTTTGTTTTAATGGGAACGGAGATGTCTGTGTCGGCGACTATTGGGGAAATGTCTATTTGGTGAGCACCAACGACTTTACTCATCAAATGGCAAGGATCGCGGATAATGGAGTCAGTGCTATGGTTCCTTCAGACAATGATCAGATGTTGGCCGTATCCTACGATGGAAGTATCTGCATTTTCGACAGTAGTCTTGCTATTGTATCGCGTGAGAAAATTATGGAACAGCGACTCGATCAGGTTCAAAATGAGCTGATATGAGTGGTAAATTTCTCATCCTGTCGGAACCACGATCAGGAAGTAACATGCTTTGCTCATTGCTGAATTCGCACCCAGAAATTGTATGTCACCACGAACTCTTCAATATTAAGGGCGTAAATTATGCGCTGGATTGGAGAGATACCGAAAAGGCACCGCAAATAACGAAGGAAGAGCGAGATCAACATCCTTTGGTTTTTCTGGATAGTGTTTGGAAGGCCTCGCCGAGCTCTTTCGTTGGATTCAAAATGACGAGTCATCCGGATCGGACTGTGCTCTATACCTTGCTTAAGGATACCAGTGTCAAAAAAATCATTCTGACGAGGAAAAATCGACTCCGAATGTACGTTTCGTTTTTAACTGCTCTCAAGAACAATCAATGGGAAGTGTACAAAAATGGAGAGAATCCGAAAGGAAAAACATCCGTTCATGTAAACAAGGAAGAATTTGTTGCCCACGCTGAAGGGTATACAACTCATCTTGAGCACTGTACACAACAAATTACGGAAAATGAAGGCGATTTCATTTCGATCTATTATGAGGATTTGAAGGAACCTGAAACGCATCGAATGGTATTAGACTATATTGGTGTAAATGACAGCAATCATTCTCTGGAAACATTGAGTATCAAGTTAAATCGTAACAGGCTTTCTGATGTGATATCTAACTACGATGAGTTAGCTGAAGCTCTGCACGGTACGCCTTATCAACATCAATTAAAAACATTAGACCATGAAGTTTGGAATTTTTGACCATATGGATTTCGATCAGGATGTACCTGTTACGCAGGTATTTCAAGAGCGCTTAGAGCTACTGAAAACCTTAGATCACTCTCCTTTTTCCTCTTATTTATTAGCGGAACATCATGGAACAAGACTTGGGGCGTCCCCATCTCCTAACCTATTCTTATCCGCGGCCAGTCAGGTAACGAACAAGATTCACCTTGGAGCGATGGTTTATTGCCTCCCGTTATATCATCCCGTTCGATTGGTTGAAGAAATTGGAATGTTGGCTAACCTCCTAGATGGAAGAATTGAAATTGGTATAGGTCGAGGTGGTTCTCCCTACGAACTGGGTTATTTTGGAGTACCTATTTTCGAATCAAAAGAAATATTTAGTGGGTTCTACGAACATTTGAAGCAAGCACTACTTTCAAAAGAAGTTCCTGCACTCAAAAACGATTATCATAAAATCCCTGCATACGAAAATGTCGTTCATCACACGAGTTTGACGAAAGCGAATTTTTGGTACGGCGCATCGACTCCTTCAAGTGTTGAATGGGTTGCTCATGAAGGAATGAACATGATTTGCGGGGGAAGTCACGAACGTATTCGGCAATGCATTGAAACATACAATTCTGTTGCAGATTTGGATGCATTAGGATATCAACCTAATTACGGAAGCGTCAAAAAAATGGTCATCGCTGATTCAATGGAAGAAGCGCTAGCAATCGCAGAACCTGCGTATAGGAAATGGTACGAGAATATGTCTCTTCTATGGAATAAATTCGGTACGAGTCCTGCTAATTTCCCGGAAGATCTGCAAAGTGCAATGGCGAAAGATAAAGTACTCGTTGGAACACCCGAAACAGTGGCCAAAGATATTCATCGGTTCGAGCAGGAAACTGGCTCAAATTTGCTTTTAACGGCTATTGCCTTCGGAACTCTCTCTATCGATGAAATCAAAAGAACGGTGTACCTGTTCGAAAACGAAACGCTTCCGATATACAGTGAACTCAAATCTCTGCAAAATGCTTGATCAGAATAACAATCAAAGTATTGTACTACATGGTAATGGGAAAGTTCAGTTGGAAATGCGAGAAACACTCGCTCCCGATAGTAACGAAGTTCTAGTAGAAACAATCTTTTCAGCCATTAGTCCGGGAACCGAACGGAACTTGCTGCTTGGGACAGATCAGGATGACTCTGTGTGGTCTGAGTTACAATCCTATCCGCGGTTAACTGGCTATTCCAATGTCGGGAAAGTTGTGAAAGTTGGCAGTAAAGTTGACTCTCAGCTGATTGGGGAAATCGTACACAATCATGGAGCTCATCAACAATATGCGATTTCCGCCGCTGAAAAAGTAACTGTCATTCCAGAAATGGTGAATTGGAAAGAAGCCACTTTCGCTTCACTCGGGAAGGTAACGATGAATTCTCTGCGAAGAGGCGCTGTCACTTGGGGAGAAACGGTATTGGTAACTGGGATGGGAATTGTAGGTCAATTCGCTGTCCAGTTCGCGCTAATAGCAGGTGCGAAAAGAGTTGTTGCCGTAGATATTTCAGACGAGCGTTTGGCGCTTTTACCAAAGGATGATAGAATCATCACCATCAAGGATGCTCAAGGAAACTTCCCTGATCAATTGCAGGACAAGGGCATTGCGGTGGACGTAGGAATTGAAGCCAGCGGAAATCCAGCAGTGATCAACAATCTCGCGAAATCCATACGAGAGCAAGGTAGGTTAGTCATGCTCAGCAGTCCAAACGGGACTACTAGCTTTCATTTTCACGATTACTGCAATCGAAATAGTCTCACCATTATTGGATCGCATGGTTTCTCTCATCCTCCGCATGGCTATTTGGGGAATCAATGGAGCTCAAAAAACCATGGAGAATTGTTCATGGAATACATGAAATTGGGATTGTTGGACCCCTCTAAATTAATCACGCATGAATTCAGCAGTCAAGACGCCATTTCCGCGTATAAATTACTTTCCTCGAACAAAAACAGTTCCCTAGGAATCATTTTAAATTGGAGTAAGGAATAATCGTTCAATTCAAGCCTTAGGGCCTTCGAATACTTATCCGCTGCATCATTCCCTGATCTTCGTGCACCAGTATGTGACAGTGAAGCACAAAATCACCCCAAAAATCCAGATACCGCGTTCTCAGCATTGCATCAAAATTCGGCTCGACGAGTACCACATCCTTCCATATGGGTTTAGGTAACTTTACTCCTCCAAATTCAACGACTTGAAAAGGATTAATATGTATGTGATACGGGTGACCGAATCGGTCGGATGTAACGTGCCAAGCTTCGGCTTTTCCGAAGGGTAATATTTCGTGTACCGTGTCTGGCTCAAAGGTCTTACCATTTACCCAAATTTTTGCATTCTCCGTTACTGTGCTTGCGACGACATCGAATGTTGTCTTTCTCGGACGTGAGGCATTCACCAGTTCTTTTTTAGAAATATCCTCGTCCAGATCCATTCCTCTTTTGGGCAAAATGCTCGGGAACTTCATACTCATTGGCGTCTCAGTCACTAACAATTGAATCATGGATTCGCTTTTCGCATCAGCGATATTTTTACAGTAATCATATTCAGGAAAGTATTCACAATTCGGATTGTACTCAATACTTTTGACCTGGAGCAATGCGTTCGGCGGCACATCTTCTTTCACCCGAATCAAAATATCTGATCGGTTTCCAGGTGCCATGTGCAGCGAATGAATTTTTCGGGGAGTATCGAAATAAATCCCATCAACCGAAATCTGCATTACCTCAATGCGCGGGTCGAACTCAAGCCCAAGTAAACTTCGATATCCCGAATGAACCATTCTCCACCGTTGAACTTCACCAGGCGCTATGGCTAATTCAGGTCTAATCACCCCATTAACGGTTGTACCGTGTGGTGGAGAAAATACTCTTCGTAAGGTTTCAAAATTGGGAAGCTCCAACAGGTCCGGATCATATACAATTTGATTAATAAGCAAAACGCGTTCATGCTCAGGCATACTCGCTTCTTTCAGCTCAGGAAACCCTGATAAATCGCCATCTTCCACAATTAACACACCTGACATTCCACTTGCGACTTGCAGGCCTGTAGAACCATGAACATGAGGATGGTACCACATTGTTCCTGAGGTGTGCTCGTCAAGATCGTACGTGTAATAGGATGAATTCCCAGGAGGGATTTCTCTAAAAATGTCATCCTGAAATGGACTAACATGAAATCCATGGGTGTGAAGATTTGTTGTATTAAAATTATGCGGACGAGTATGATCTTCAGCGTGTTCAGAATGGTCCAGATACAACCTGAAAACCTCCTCTTTTGAGCCTCGATTAAACTCTTTTTTCAAAACATAATCAATCGGAACTTTCGTGCATGACCCTTCGAGTCCTGGGGCGCAAGGACAAGGTTGCCTTCCGTGAATTCTCCACACATCATCGTCTACTTCTTCGAGCGTGGCTCCCGAAAGATGTCCGAACGATACTCCCCCATCTAATAAACCTTGTGTTTCTCTCACAATTTCAGTGGCAAGGGATGAATGAATGGGGCCCTCATAAATCACTTCATCAAAATCAAGACTAAGACTCATCAAATAATCCAACTTAGATTCTACTGGAAGCTGATTGTGAACGGTTACCGACAAGCGATCATTCTTTCCAATTCTCAATGTTGGTCCCCAAGGTCCGAATACATCCGATTTTTTACCATCAACCTCATAAACGTAGGTTCGCATTTTCACGAGATCATTCTGTATGTAATATTCCTTCTCTTGAACGTAAAGATCAACTACTAATTCACCATTTTTGGATCTTAATTCCGGAATTTTGAAAAATGTCACAGCATCGACGCTGTCTTTAACGTCTGCTAATTTCAAAATTGGTTTGACCTCACCTTGAGCCAAGGTACTCAGAGCGGATAAAAGAACGAAAAAGCTAATTGTGTATTTCATAGATGTAGTTTTGATGTGGATTCTTACTATTGTAGGATATTTCCCCATCCCACACTAAGTCGCAGAGATACAGACGGAGCCAGAATTCGTTAGCAGATACGGTGGTTTTTGTTTTGCCATTACAATTGTTCCTCATCCATAAAATGGATAATTCACGAACGAGAATAGCGAGTTCGACTCTTACGATACGACTCAGCAACCCAAAAACACGTTTTTCTGGCATCTAGTGGAAGGATGTTGGTTTTCTTAAATATACTTACTGCAATGGAATAATCAAGATAATTTTGAAAAAGTCGATCTGGGAAGATGTTACAACAAATCTGGAATGCTAGTTACTCTACTTCAAAGACATCATAGGTTAACTGATCCCTGAACAAACTCTGTCTCAGGAGATCGCGTTGGTAATTTAATTGGGCACTATAGTATTCATTTCTAGTAGCATTCAACTCGAATCGTGTGATGCGCTGTTCTTCATTCAACGATTTTGCCGCTTCAAAAGCAATCTCTGCGTAATTCATCAAGCGTTTATTGATCTCTATTGACGAGGTGAGCTGCGTCCATTCACGACTCAACGCGTTTTTTCGTTGCGTGGTTTGTCGCTCCAATAAGCGCTTACGTTCCTCCTGAATTTTCAGCCTTATTGCCGCAGTTTGAATCGATTTTAGGTTTGACGTTTTATTAAACAGCGGCATGCTTAAACTGACTCCGACATTCTGAAACAGGTTTTCACGGACCTGAAGTCCATATGGTTTTACCGTTGGCGGGGTATTTGAAAAGTCTAGATTATTCGAAGAATACCCTGATCCGAAAGCACCGAAAAGCTGAACTTCCGGCAGATAAAAAAACTTAGCTCGTCTTTGCTCAATTTCCAAGCCTTCCGTTTCCAATCTGAGTTGTTCCGTTGAGCGGTTTCCGACTAGGTTCAACTCCGGCATCAGATGTGCGGAAGTGTCAGGCAAAACAAGTTGAATGCTTTCAGGATCGGAACCAATCAATACGGACAGACTTTCTTTAAACGTCGCGAGTTGTTTATCAACTTCCAACAGGTCCAACCGCACCTGATCAATTTGAGCCAAGATGTTCAGTGAATCTAAGATTGTCAATCGTTCTTCACGGATGAGCTGGCTCACACGATCCATTTCCGTATTCAACTGCTCAATCTTGTCCTCATGGATGGATTTCGCAATCTCAAAATCAAGCACATTGTAGTAATATTGAATGACTTCACGCGTATTATTCTTTTCCGACTGAACGACATTTAAGGCATTGATTGTTGCTTGCGTCCTGCTCTGCTGTATGTTGTATTTTTGGTTGAGTCCGCTGAAAACGGGAACAGCCAAATTCAATCCGTAGTAATTGCTGAAAACGGCAGAAGTTGGGAAGGTGTTGGTAATTGGGTCGATTCGTCTACCGACATACATTCCGCCGCTTCCATACAAATCCAACGAAGGTAAGTACGCCAATTTTTGTTGTTTGAGCTCAATTTCAGAAGTCTCCTGTTCCAATTGTGCGATGCCTAATTCTGGAGGAGAATGTTCCAAAGCACGCTGAATACATTCTTCCAATGATAGTTCCGTTTGCGCGAACAATGGAACCGAGAAACCCAATCCCAAAAAGATCAAATATGTGATTAAATTCCTCATTCAAAAAGCTTTCTAAACTGATCAAAAATTCGTTGAATGAGTCGCAAATCTTCGGTGATGATACTTGCCTGCCCTGTCATCTCCGGCAATCCTTGAATCGAAGTTTTATAAGATGTTTCAAGTCCTTTCGGAAGACTAATATTCACTCGGTAGCCATCTTTTCCTGGCACTTTTGCCACGTTGGTCACTTTACCTTCCACTGTACCGAACTCATCTTCGGGATAATCCGTCAGTGCGATGCGTACCTTCTGACCTAGCTTGATTTTTCCTGCTCCCCGCTTTGGAACTGTCATGGTTGCCGTGTAATCATCCGATCCATGAGAAACCACGAAAAGCGGATTTCCTGCTTCGTAATATTGAGATTCAACGATCAATTCTGGTATCGTCACCTCTCCAGAAACTGGAGCACGAATTACGTAGAACATAGATCGTTGCCCTACCTGACTTTTGATCGTTCGAATATTATTCGTCAGTGCCACGTGCAACTCTTCCGCGTTTTGATCAGAATCAAACTGAAGCTCTTCGCGTTCCTTCTTTAATTGATTCACACGAATTCGCTTTTGAATCTGATCTTCGTTCAAGTTTTGCAGCTTCATTTCCGTATTCTCAAAGGCTTCTTCATCCGCATTCAGTTGAGTCTTGGAAATAGTTCCAGCGGCCGCCAGTTTCTTGCTGACTTCGTAATTTTCTCTCTGACGTTCCAGTTGTTTCTTCGTTAGTGCGACCTGCTGATTAGATATGCTTATCGAGGACTGTAGTAGCGAAATTTCGTTCTGAATAAACGACAATCGCTGACGAATGATATCACTACCATTTAAGAATTGATATTGATAATAGTTTCGTTTGAGTTCGTTCCAACTCACTTGATGCTCACCAAAAGAAAGGCTGTTCGGGAAATTGGGCATCTCACCTTCCCCATTCAAATATCGCTCTAAACGATCAATGAAATTCATGGCGCGTTCAATGTCTTCCTGATTGATCGAGTTTTCAAATCTCGCCAGAGGATCACCTTTTTCTACCACATCGCCGTCCTTCACCAAAACCGACTCTAGGGTACCCGCTGTTTTGTTGACCAATCGAATGGGTGGTGTTTGACTCGTTACTATAATTTGCCCGTCTATTGTATCTGGATATTTGATCAACCACGTAACAAAAATGAACATGGCCAAGATGACGGAAATCACAGTAATTCCCCACCGAATCGTCCATGAAGGCATACGCGTTAGGATTTCCTGAACGTCCTCGCTTCGTAGCTTTATGTCTTCTAGCTTTCTACTCATTTCCTTGTAATTTATCTAGCTGAAGCTGATTTTTCACCAGTCCATAATAACTACCCTTCAAGGCTATGAGCTCATCATGCGTGCCTTGCTCGTTAATTTTCCCATCATCAATTACAACAATTTGATCAGCATTTTGTACTGTACTTAAACGGTGAGCGATCACCACTGCCGTTCTATCTTTAAAAAAGGCATTTAGATTCTCCATAATGACCTTTTCGTTGTTTGCATCCAGTGCACTCGTGGCCTCATCGAAGAAAATGAACTGTGGATCCTTGTACACAGCGCGTGCGATCAAAATACGTTGTTTCTGTCCCGTACTAACTCCCATTCCCTCGTTTCCGATTTTGGTATTGTAGCTTTGTGGAAGCCCTTCGATAAACTCCTTGATATTCGCAACTTCAACTGCCTTTTTGAGTTTCTTCTTATCAATTGTTTCCTCCGAGACGGCAATGTTATGCGCAATCGTATCATTAAAAATGTATCCTTCCTGCATTACAGATCCGCAGTTTTCCCTCCATGTTGCATGGGATATTTCGGACAATGGTAAGGTATCTACGCTAATATCTCCTTCCAGAGGATCATAGAAACGTAACATCATTTTCATCAAGGTTGACTTACCACTTCCACTCACGCCAACAATGGCCGTTGTGCTATTCGCAGGAATTTTCAAATCAATTCCTTTTAAGACTGGATGCAACGCCCCTGGATATTTAAAGCGAATGTTTCGAAGGGTAATATTTAAATCCTCAGGCAGTTCAAATATCTTTTCCTGATAATCTTCTTCCTCGTTTCTATAATTGTGAATATCCGCCAAACGCTCCAGCGAAATTTTCGCATCCTGAAGTGAAAACATGAAATTCAGCAATTGTGCAATCGGCGAATTTAACTGGCCTGTGATGTACGAAATCGATAACATCATACCCAGTGTTATATCGCCCTGAACCACGAAATATGCCGCGCAGAAGCTGATTAAAATATTCTTCAATTCATTGATGAAAGAAGAACCTATCATTTGCGTTTGTTGCAGGCGTAGCTCTTTTATTTGAGTTCTGAAAAGTCGTGCTTGAACAAATTCCCAGCCCCATCGTTTTTGGCGCTCAGCGTTGTGCAGTTTGATTTCCTGCATACCAGAAATTAGTTCCATGACCTTACTCTGTTCCTGACTTCGCTGCTCGAAATGCCTGTGATCTAGCTCACGGCGTTTCTTTAAGAAGAGTAAAATCCATCCAAAATAGAGAGCCGTTCCGATGAAGAAGATTCCAAAAATGGTCAAACTATACCAAGCCAGAATAATTCCGAAAATGACGAAATTCACCAAGGAGAACAAGACATTCAGGGACTGTGTAGTCAACAGGTTTTCGATACGCCTGTGATCATTGATCCTTTGAAGGATATCGCCTGTCATTTTCACATCAAAATACGATATGGGTAATCGCATCAGTTTCGTTAGGAAATCTGACACGAGCGAAATATTTATCCGCGTACTGAGATGCAGCAGAATCCAACTCCTTATCACTTCGATGGATATTCGACCGACAAACAGGAATAACTGTGCAATGAAGACCAAGTAAATGAAGTTGATATCTTGATTTTTGATCCCAACATCGACGACGCTCTGCGTAAGGAAAGGGAACACCAATTGCAAGAGACTTCCTGCCAGAAGTCCTATTATCAATTGAACAATGAACTTTCGGTAAGGTGTGAGGTATTGCGTCAGGAAGCCAAATCCCCTTTTCTCTTCATTGTCATCCTCCTCTTTCTGCGTAAGTTTTGGCGTAGGTTCAAGTAAAAGTGCCACACCTTCTGTCATGTCTTTGGTAGCTCCAGGACCAATCCATCGATTCATGAATTCCTGGGGATTATATGTTGTGAGTCCTAGTGCTGGATCAGCGGCGTAGATCACATCATTTTTGATCTTATAGACCACGATAAAGTGGACTCCTTTCCAGTGAACAATACACGGTAATGGCACTTCTGTTGCAAGACTTTCGTACTTCAGCTTTACACCAAGAGCTCGGACACCAATTTTCTCCGCGGACTCACTCCAACCATTCCGGGAAGAACCTGCTCTCGTGCTTTCTTACAGCTTGCTTCATTTCTGCATTGAAA